>DATMXC010000018.1:0-24059 GCA_035561915.1 Gammaproteobacteria bacterium | reverse complement strand
GGGTAAGTAACATGAGTATCCCCCGTGAATAAAAAAGTAAAGATCGCTTTGGTGGCCACGCTGTTCGCGTATGCCGCGTATAGCACGGCGAGTTTCAAACAGCGCGAACAACGCTGGGCCAATCAAATTCTCGATAGCCAGATGATAGGCGAGGCGGTGTGGCTGACGGTGAAAGCGGACAAGTTTCTTACGCTCTACAATCCGGCGGCGAAACCGAAAGGCGGCGTGATACTCATGCACGATGCGGGCCTCAATCCCGACTGGCCGGATGTGATCTCGCCACTGCGCCGGTTGTTGCCCGAACACGGCTGGACGACGCTCTCGCTGCAGATGCCGCTGCTGCCGCAGAATGCGCCACTCACGGCCTTTGGCCCCATCATAGATGAAACGCCACAGCGCATCCGCGCCGGTATCGAGTTTTTGCGCGGCAAGGGGATCCGCCGCATCGTGCTGATCGGCCACGACATGGGCGCCGCGATGGGCACGGTGTTCCTGGCGGGCGAGCCTAAGCATGGTGTTGCAGGTTTTGTCGGCATCTCCATGAATGCGCCGGTGTTGAGTGGCACCCTCAATACCCTCGACCCGCGTCTGTATACGCCTAATACGCTGGCCAAATTAACCTTGCCGATATTGGATATTTACGGCGGCCAGGACGCAAAGACCGTTACCGGATCGGCGCCCGCGCGGCTGGCGGCGGCGGAGAAGGCAGGTAACAAGGATTATGAACAGGAACAAATCCCAGAGGCCAATCACTATTTCATGAATCACGACCAGGTGCTGGTGGAGCGGGTGGCGGAGTGGCTGGAAAGGTTTGAAAAAACGCAGTGACCTATCACGTCGTGCTCAATACCTGTCCTGATGAGGATACGGCGGAGCGTATCGCCAACGCGCTGCTGGATCAACGTCTGGCCGCCTGCATCAACATTATCCCCGGTCTGCGCTCGATTTATAATTGGAAGGGCAAGCGTGAGAACGGTACGGAAGTGTTGCTGATGATTAAATCGCCGGTGGCGGTCTATGCGGAGTTGGAAACTGTGCTGCGCGGCATGCACCCGTATGAACTGCCGGAAATTATTGCTGTGCCTATCAGTGACGGATTGCCTGCGTATCTGGAGTGGATCAGCCGTGAGACTCAGTCATAAAGTGAAAACTGTGCTGTGGGCGCTGCTCGCAGGCTGGAGCGGCTTGGCAGCGGCCGTGAATCCCGATGAGCTGTTACCTGTTGAGCAGGCCTTTAAGCTCAGCGCCGAGATGAAAGATGGGCAGATGCTGCACGTGCAGTGGGACATCGCCGACGGCTATTATCTCTACCGCGAACGTTTCAAGTTCACGACGGACACACCGGGTGTTGTACTAGGCGCCCAGAATTTTCCGCCGGGCAAGAAAAAGTCCGACGAGTTCTTCGGCGAGATGGAGATCTACCGTCATCAAGTGAGCGTGGATATTCCCGTCACCCGCAGCGATCCGAGCATCACGACGATTGCGCTGACGACGGTCTCGCAGGGCTGCGCCGATATTGGCGTATGTTATCCGCCGCAGACCCAAAAGCTAACGCTGACTTTACCGGCGATGCGGTCACAAGGTACCGCGGATGCTCATCCGGTATCCGAATTTCTGAACGATCTCGGCGCCAGGCTTGGCGCGGGCCTCGGGTTCAACAGTTCGGCAAATAAATTCCTCGAACCCGATCGGGCCTATGCGCTCACCGTCGAGGCGGTGGACGGCCACACGCTGGTCGCGCGCTGGCAGATCGCCAAGGATTATTACCTCTACCGCGACAAATTTGCCTTTCGTCTGGTGAACGGGATGGGCGATGTACAGTTGGGCGCGCCGCAGTTTCCGCCCGCCGAGTCCAAGACCGATGAGGCAATGGGCAAGACCTGGGTTTATCACGACCAGGTGGCCGTGGCTATTCCGTTGCAGCGCACTACCGGAGGGTCGGCGGAGATTCATCTCGAGGCCAAATATCAAGGTTGCGCCGGGGCCGGTTTTTGTTATCCACCCATGACCAAGACCGTGTCCCTGGATCTGCCCGCCGCTGCGGCACCCGCGCTGTCGAACGCCGCTCCGCCCGCCGTGACCGAGCAGGACCGGTTGGCACGGGTACTGACGAGCGGTCATATCGGGTGGGCGTTACTCACCTTCTTTGGGCTGGGTCTTTTGCTGGCCTTTACGCCGTGCGTATTTCCGATGATTCCTATCCTCTCCAGCATCATCGTCGGTCAGCACGCGGAGCAGAGCCCGCGCAAGGCCTTTGTGTTATCGCTGGTCTATGTGTTGGCGATGGCGTTCACCTACACCGTGCTCGGCGTGATCGCGGGGCGCTTCGGAGAAAACCTTCAGGCCGCCTCGCAAAATCCGTGGATTCTGGGCACCTTCAGCGCGGTGTTCGTGGTGCTGGCGTTCTCCATGTTCGGCCTTTATCACTTACAGATTCCCGCGAGTTGGCAGACCTGGCTTAGCCATCACAGCAACCGGCAGCAGGGCGGTACGCTTATCGGTGTCGCAGTGATGGGGTTGTTGTCGGCGTTGATTGTGGGTCCGTGTGTGGCCGCGCCGCTTGCCGCGACCCTGATTGTCATTGGCCAAACAGGCGACGCCCTGCTGGGAGGTATGGCGCTGTTCAGCATGAGCCTGGGTATGGGTGTCCCGCTGTTAGTGATCGGCACCTCGCTCGGCCGGTGGCTGCCCGCCACGGGTGGTTGGATGAATACCATCAAGGCCGTGTTCGGCGTGCTGCTGATGGCGGTGGCGATCTGGATGCTGGAGCGCATTCTGCCTGCCGCCGTGACTTTGTTGTTATGGGGCGGTTTGCTCACCGTAAGTGCGATTTTTATGGGCGCGCTCGACAGAATGTCGCCCGACGCCACCGGCTGGCGCAGGCTGTGGAAGGGCGTGGGCTTCGTGCTATTGGTGTACGGTGCGGCGCTGATTGTGGGCGCGGCGAGCGGCGGCAAGGATGTCTTCCAGCCCCTGGAGGGACTCACGGCCGCGCGCAGTGGAGAGGCTGCTCCGCGCGCCTCTTTGGCCTTCAAACCTGTTAAGGGGGTGGAGCAACTGCAACGGGAGATTTCGCTCGCGGGCGTGCAGGGACGCATGGTGATGCTCGATTTTTACGCGGACTGGTGCATCTCCTGTAAGGAAATGGAGAAATTCACCTTCTCCGACCCGGCGGTGCAGCAGGCCCTGAGCGACGTGGTATTGCTGCAGGCGGATGTGACCGCCAACGACGAACAAGACAAGGCGCTGCTCAAACAACTCGGCCTGATCGGTCCGCCCTCCATTTTGTTTTTTGGTACAGATGGCAAGGAGCGCGCGGAATACCGGTTAATCGGTTTTCTCAACGCGGAAAAATTCCTGGCCCATCTGAAGCGGGCTCTTTCTTAGTCTGGTTGCTGATCGGCCGACGGTTTGGCCGTGAGGAAGCACCAGGTGTAGGCGACCAGCCAGTACAACACCGTCCAGCCCACTGCCGCCATCATCATGATCGGCGGGCTGAAGGTAAACCAAGTGAGTATCAAGATGATCAGAGTACCAAATATCCAGGCCGGAATCTTATTGTTAAAACAATCAGTTAGATGCTTTTTCATGGCGTCCTCCGGGATCACGGTCAACCGCAACAATACAGTGTAAAATACCACCCTTTTATACTCTACGCCCATCACACAGTCCAGGGAGAAAAAATGTTTGCCAAAAGTATGAAGATCGCCGGTTTCGATGACGAGTTATGGGCGGCGATGCAGGCGGAGAGTAAGCGTCAGGAAGACCATATCGAACTGATCGCCTCGGAGAATTACGCAAGCCCACGGGTGCTGGAGGCGCAGGGTTCGGTGTTGACTAATAAATATGCCGAAGGTTACCCCGGCAAGCGTTATTACGGTGGTTGCGAGTATGTGGATGTGGCCGAACGTCTGGCGATCGAGCGCGTCAAGCAATTATTCAGCGCGGAGTACGCCAACGTGCAGCCGCACTCGGGCTCGCAGGCCAACGCCGCAGTCTACATGGCGCTGCTCCAGCCCGGCGACACAATACTCGGCATGAGCCTCGCGCACGGCGGCCACCTTACCCATGGCGCCAAGGTGAGTTTTTCCGGGAAGATTTATAACGCCGTGCAATACGGTCTCAACGTCAAGACCGGTGAGATTGATTACGATGAGGTAGAGCGGCTGGCGCTGGAGCATAAACCGAAGATGGTCGTCGCCGGTTTTTCCGCCTATTCGCGCGTGGTGGATTGGCAGCGCTTCCGCGCCATCGCCGACAAGGTTGGCGCCTATCTGTTTGTAGACATGGCGCATCCGGCAGGCTTGATTGCTGCGGGGATTTACCCGAGCCCGGTCAATATCGCGGACATCACCACTTCCACGACGCATAAAACCCTGCGCGGTCCGCGCGGCGGCGTGATTCTGGCGCGCGCCAACCCGGAGATCGAGAAGAAGCTCCAATCCATGATATTTCCCGGCATCCAGGGCGGACCGCTGATGCATGTGATCGCCGCCAAGGCGGTGGCCTTCAAGGAGGCGCTCGCGCCGGAGTTCAAGACCTATCAGCAACAGGTGCTGACCAATGCCCGCGCCATGGCGGCGGTGATGATGCAGCGTGGCTATAACGTCGTCTCCGGCGGCACCGACAATCATTTATTCCTGGTGGATCTGGTGAACAAGAAACTCACCGGCAAAGATGCCGAGGCGGCGCTGGGTTCCGCTAACATCACGGTCAATAAAAACGCCGTGCCAAATGATCCACAATCGCCATTCGTGACCAGTGGCATTCGCATCGGTACGCCGGCGATGACCACGCGCGGCTTCAACGAAGGCGACGCGCGTAACCTGGCGGGCTGGATTTGCGATGTGTTGGATGATCTGAACAATGCCTCCACCATTGCCGCAGTGAAACAAAAGGCATTGGATATCTGCCGGCGCTTGCCGGTATATGGCTGACAGCAGACTTACTTCCGGAAGCCGACGGTTCAATTCCTTGGGGGTGAGACACCATGCGCTGTCCATTCTGCGGGGCTGAAGACACCAAGGTCATAGATTCTCGCCTCGCTAACGAGGGCGAGCAGGTGCGCAGACGGCGCGAGTGTCTGAGTTGCGGGGAGCGCTTCACCACCTTCGAGTCCGCGCAATTGACGATGCCACACATCGTCAAGCGCGGCGGTGAACGGGTAGCGTTCGATGAAGAGAAGCTGCGTGCCGGCATGCTACACGCATTACAAAAGCGGCCGGTGCCGATGGCCAAGATCGAAGCCGCTATTCAACACATCGAACACACACTACGCGCCAGCGGCGAACGGGAGATTCCTTCGCGCTTGCTGGGAGAGTGGGTGATGGAGGAGCTGCGTGCCCTCGATCACGTTGCCTATGTGCGCTTCGCCTCGGTGTACCGCAGTTTTGAAGATGTGCACGCCTTCCGCGAGGAGATCGAACGCCTGGAGCGTGAACCCTCGTCCGAGGCCAAGAAACAACTGACCCTGCCGGTAGACCCCCCCAAGAAGGACTCATGAGCCGCGCGGATTACGAGTACATGGCGCGCGCCCTCCAGTTGGCCGCGCGTGGACTGTACACGACACACCCCAACCCGCGTGTCGGTTGTGTGCTGGTGCGTGACGGCAAAATCGTCGGCGAAGGCTGGCACGAGCGCGCCGGGGAACCGCACGCCGAGACCCATGCTCTGCAACAGGCCGGTGAAGGCGCCTGCGGTGCGACTGCCTATGTGACACTGGAGCCTTGCTGTCATCACGGCCGCACCCCGCCCTGCACAGATGCCCTGATTCAAGCTGGTGTCGCCCGCGTGGTAGTTGCGATGATAGATCCCAATCCCAGTGTTGCCGGCCAGGGCCTGGAGCAGCTTAAGCGTGCGGGAATACGGGTAGAAACCGGCGTGCTCGGCTCCGAGGCTGAAAAATTAAACCCCGGTTTCATCATGCGCATGCGGAAACAGCGTCCTTATGTGCGCTGCAAGCTCGCGATGACGCTCGATGGCCGCACGGCCACCGCCACAGGCGAAAGCAAATGGATCACGGGTGAGGCCGCGCGTGCCGACGTGCAGCGACTGCGCGCGCAGAGTAGTGTAATCATGACCGGCAGCGGTACCGTGCTGGCTGACGATCCACGTCTTACAGTGAGATCGGAAGTAATAGGTGTCGAGCTCACCGCCCACCCCATGCGCGTTGTGCTGGACTCACGCCTGCGCATTACACCTAAGGCTCGTTTGTTTAAGGAACCCGGAGAAACCTTGGTGTTTACCACCCGCCAGGAACAAGATTTATTTGGACCCTTGAGGCAAGCCGGGGCGAAGCTCGTATCCGTCCCAGCTGTGGACACCCACGTGGACTTAACCACGGTATTGAGCTATTTAGCGGTGCAGCGAGAAATCAATGAGATTTTGGTCGAAGCCGGTCCTACCCTAAGCGGCGCCCTGCTCCAAGCCGGCCTGATTGATGAGATCGTCATTTATATGGCGCCCATCCTGCTCGGCGACAGTGCGCGTGGGTTGGTTCATTTACAACCTGACATCGCCAAGCTGATGGAACGTATCGAGCTCGAGATTACGGAGATCCGCGCGGTAGGCCGTGATTGGCGCATCACTGCCAAGAGTGCGCTGCCGCGTGCCTGACGTACGCTTATACTAATAATACTGTCACCGCATAGGGCTCAGAAGATAGGATTAACTATAGTTTGTTTTCCTCTGCGTCCTCCATAGTGAAAAAGCCTGCCCATACATTGGCATGCAATATGCTACTTAATCCGGGCTGGGTGGGTCACGTACATCTTATGAATAAAACAATTCTGCTCGTCGATGACGAGGAAAACATCACCGCGTCGTTGGTGCGGCTGCTCCATGTGGATGGCTATCGGGTGCTGACGGCAAATAGCGCCGGCGCGGCGCTGGAGCAGTTGGCAAACAATAAAGTCGGTGTCATTCTCACCGACCAGCGCATGCCCAAGATGACCGGCGTTGAGTTGCTGAGCCGGGTCAAGGAGCTATACCCCGATACAGTGCGCATGATATTGAGCGGTTATGCCGACCTGATTTCGGTAACGGATGCGGTTAATAAGGGCGCCATCTACAAATTTCTCACAAAGCCGTGGAACGATGAGATGCTGCGCGCCAATGTGCATGAGGCTTTCATGCATTACAAACTGGCGAGAGAGAAAGAGCGGCTGGGTCTCGAGATACAGTCGGCGAACGCTGAGCTTACACGGCTTAATGAGGAGTTGGAGCAGCTCATTGAGGAAAAATCGCGGCGGATGATGCACATCTCCAACTATGACGCGCTTACCAACCTTCCTAACCGTTTGCTGTTCGCTGACCGGCTGCAGCAGGCGCTGAGATATGCGCAACGCAATACACGATGTGTAGCGCTGATGTCGCTTGACCTGGATCGTTTCAAAATCGTCAATGATTCGCTGGGCCATCCGCACGGCGATGCGCTGCTGCAGGCGGTGGCGAAGAGGCTCATAAATTGCGTGCGTGAGATTGATACGCTTGCCCGGGTAGGCGGGGATGAATTCATGTTTATCCTGTCCGATTTGGTCAATGCACAGGATGCCGCCGATATTGCGCGAAAAATTCTTGATGTATTGGCTGACCCGTTTGTACTCGAAGAAAATGAATTATTCATATCGGCCAGCATCGGAATCAGCCTTTATCCTTCCGATGGCGAAGATACTACTACGCTGGTAAAAAATGCCGATGCCGCGCTCTATCACGCCAAGAAGCAGGGCCGCAACAATTATCAATACTATGCCGAACAGATGAACGCCACGGCGTTACAGCGCCTGACCTTGGAGAGCAGTTTGCGTCATGCGCTGGAGCGCGAAGAATTCGTGCTTTATTACCAGCCTCAGCTAGAGCTTGAGAGCGGCGCAATCATTGGCGTGGAGGCGTTGCTTCGTTGGCAAAGTCCAGAGAGAGGGTTGGTGGAGCCGGCGGCGTTTATCCCGCTGCTGGAAGAAACCGGGCTGATCGTGCCAGTTGGAGAATGGGTATTGCGTAACGCCTGCGCGCAAAATATCGCCTGGCAAAGAGAGGGGCTCGCGCCCATCCGGGTATCCATCAATCTCTCGGCGTTACAGTTCAGACAGCCTGATTTTGCTGAAACCATTGCCCGCATTTTGCGCGAAACGGGTCTCGATGCGGGGTGGGAGGGTTTGGAACTGGAGCTCACCGAGAGCCTGCTCATCAATAACGTGGAAGAAACCATCAAAACGCTGTGCAAACTGCACGCCATGAACATAAAGGTTTCGATTGACGATTTTGGCACCGGCTATTCCAGCTTAAATTATCTCAAGCGCTTTCCGTTATATGGTTTGAAGATAGACCAATCGTTCGTGCGCGACCTCTCGATCAATCCGGAAGACGCCGCGATAGTCGCCGCCATTATCGCATTAGGTCACAGCCTGAAGTTGAACGTCATCGCCGAAGGTGTGGAAACCCTGGAGCAGCTAAAATTTTTAAGAGAGCTGAAATGTGACGAAATGCAGGGCTATTTGTTCAGCCCGCCCATGCCGGCGGCGGACGTCGCAGCCCTGTTGCGCGATGGCAGGCGCTTGCATTCGCAAGGGTAGATTCCTAAGCAGAATAAAAGCTATCTTAAAAATATCTTTCAGGCATTTGTAGGCGGCAGGCATCGCCTACCGCAAGGGCAGCTTCGAATGCCGTCCGACTATGGAGTAGGCGATGCCCCCTCCCGCGCCCCTGTGGCGTATCGGTTTTTTCTAAAGCGAACTCAGAGGTGTGCTTCCCACACCATCCTTATGACTGGCATACAACTTGCACCCTTCGTTTAAGCGTTGATACCCATATAGTCGTAAATAGCTTAAGAAAAGGTCACGCCGCTGAAGTGAGTCACTGAGCCATACCTCTAACTCGCTATTCATAAAGGGAAAACCAGCATGAATAAGAAGGCTGCTATGTCGTTAGCCGCACTGCTTGGC
Source organism: Gammaproteobacteria bacterium (assembly GCA_035561915.1). Lineage (GTDB taxonomy): Bacteria > Pseudomonadota > Gammaproteobacteria > SURF-13 > SURF-13 > JACPZD01. Next base: position 15,120 of record DATMXC010000018.1, on the reverse strand, counting down.
GTGGCAGGCATCATCGCCGTGTTTATGACGCTGCATAAACCAGCCGCACCGTTGGCGATGGCCCCGGCGCTTACCCAGTGTTTGACAGGTTTAAGCGATGTAGGATTCAACAACGAGCCGATCCGCCCCATCCCGTTGTCACTACCGCTGAATAAGGGAAAGGTGGCGTTGGGCGAAAAGCTGTTTAATGAGCCTAAACTGTCGCATGATGACAGCATTTCGTGCGCTTATTGTCATGACTTAAGCTTGGGCGGTACCGATCGAAAGGTGCATTCACTGGGGAGCGGCGGCAGCTCCGGTGATGTCAACTCGCCGACGGTATTTAACAGCGGCCTCAACTATAGGCAGTTCTGGGACGGCCGCGCCGCCACGCTGGAAGATCAAATAGACGGCCCCATACACCACCCCAACGAGATGGCCTCCAACTGGCCGGAGGTGGCGGGCAAACTTAGTAAAGATTCCGCTTACCTCTCCGCCTTCACCAAACTCTACCCCGATATCGGCATACAAGAACTCAGCATCAAGGACGCCATCGCGACCTTTGAATGTTCTCTCACCACGCCCAATTCGCGCTTTGATAAATTCCTGCGCGGCAACCCAAACGCCATCACGGTGGAGGAAAAACAAGGCTACGAATTATTTAAAGCCTATGGCTGCGCCGCTTGCCACCAGGGGGTCAATGTCGGGGGCAATATGTATCAAACCTTCGGCGTGACGGCGGATTACTTCGGTGATCGTGGTGGTGAGGGGAAAGCCGACTTGGGACGCTTCAATATCACCGGCGATGAAAAAGATCGGCACAAATTCCGTGTGCCCAGCTTGCGCCTGGTAGTGCTCACGCCGCCCTATTTTCATGACGGCACGGCGGGCAGCTTGGATAAAACCATTGATGTGATGGCCAAGTACCAATTGGGCCGTTCCATCTCTGTGGAAGACAGAGGGTTAATCGTCAAGTTCCTATACACCTTACCCGGCGAATATAACGGCAAGCCCTTGTTATGACACGCACACAATTCATGCAGGTGGTCATTACGCTCAGTGCGGTCGCCGTGCTCACGTTTTTATTTATAAAGACACGCTCGCTTGATTTTGAGCGCCACACCTACATCATGGAAACGATGCGCCAACTGAAACAAGCGGATGCGGTGGTGAATCAAGACATAATCAAATCCCGGTATTCGCTGTTGAACAATTATGATCCGCTGGTGGTAGGCTTTTGGAACATTACTAACCTTAATAACGATTTGCGCAATGGTCTCGTTGCAATATCCCGGCAGGGTGAAACGCAACTGGATGAGGTGTTGAATAAAGCCGCGCAGCTCAGCGCACAAAAAGAATCGCTCGCCGAAGAGTTTAAATCGGCTAACGCGATTCTCAGAAACTCCCTGTATTATTTTCCTGTCCTTGCCAAGGAGATCGTCGCGGCATCGCGCACCGATAAGAGCGATAAATTGAGTGGTGAAATCAATGAGCTGGCGCGCGAGATGTTCACCTATAACACAAACCCATCAGAGACCACTAAGCAGGGGATCCTTGCAAAGAGTAACGAGATCAGTAATCTGCGCGCAGGCTATTCCGGTGATCTGGCCGGTCAGATTGGTCTGATGCTCAAGCATGTGCAGATCCTGCTTGCCAAGAAACCCGAAGTGGACAGGCTGCTTGCCCAGATCATCACACTGCCCACGGCACAACAGTACGATCAGCTTTATAACGCTTATCTCGCTTCTTATCAGCAATTAGAAAAGTCCACCAATATCTACCGGCTGTTGCTATACCTGTTCTCTGTGTTGCTGCTGCTCGCTGTGGCCTACATCCTAATTAAACTCAAATACACCGCCTTGGCGTTAGGCCGGGCGGTTAATGATCTGAAGCAGCAGAAACAGGCTCTGGATGAGGGCAAGCGGCAATTGCAAAGCGTAAATGCCAATTTGGAATATCAAAAATATGCCATGGATCAGCACGCCATCGTCAGCATTGCCGATGTGACTGGCGCGATTGTCTACGCCAATGACAAGTTTTGCGTAATCAGCCAATATTCCAGAGAGGAACTGCTGGGCAGCGACCACCGCATGCTCAATTCAGGGTTTCACACCAAAAGGTTTTTCGAGGAATTCTGGGCCACCATCATCAGCGGTAAGGTATGGCAGGGCGAGATCAGAAACCGTAAAAAAGACGGGAGCTTCTACTGGGTGGAAACTACCATCGTTCCTTTTTTGGATGGGTGTGGCATTCCCTATCAATACGTTTCCATCCGCACCGAGATAACGAAAATCAAAGAGGCAGAAACCGTCCTATTGAGCACTAATGAAGAACTGGAAAAGCGGGTGGCCCATCGCACCGCTGACCTGGAGGCCAACACCAAACAGCTTGAGTACTATCTGTGTGATTTGACTCGCAAAAACGAAGAAAACGAAATGTTCGTATATAGCGTTTCGCATGATCTGCGTTCGCCGCTGGTCAATCTGCAAGGTTTTAGCCGCGAGCTGGAGATGGTGGCCCAGGACCTGCGCACCGTACTGATCGAGGGTAACTGCCCCCCGGAGGCACAAAAACGCGGCATGGCATTGATTGACGAGGATATGTCGAGTTCGCTGCACTTCATTCAGGCTGGCGTGGTGCGCCTGTCCAACATCATGGACGGCCTGCTACAGCTATCGCGCGTTGGGCGGGTGGAGTATCAAATGCAGAATGTGGATCTGAATTCCATCGTAAAGCGCATTATTGACTCCATGCAAACCATCATCAGCCAACGCTGTGCCACGGTGACGGTGCAGGAGCTGCCCGCCGCGTGGGTAGACTCCGGCGCGGTCGAGCAAATCTTCGCCAATCTGATTGGCAATGCCCTGAATTATTTGGATCCAAAGCGGCCAGGCCTTATAGAAGTGGGTTGTTGCGCCGATAAGGAAGTGACGCACAACGCCGTATTTAATAGTTATTACGTGAAGGACAACGGCTTGGGGATATCTGAACAGGCGAAAACCAAGTTGTTCCGGATTTTTCAGCGTTTTCACCCCGATTCGGCGAAGGGTGAGGGCATTGGGCTCGCCATTGTGCGGCGCATGGTGGAGCGGCACGGCGGCAGGATCACGGTGGAATCCACCGAGGGTGCGGGCACGACCTTTTTCGTGGCGCTGCCTTCACAAGAAACAAAGCAGGTGCCTATTTTTAGTGATACCCCGGCAGCGGAAGACGTTCTATTTTCCTGAGGCGCGTGAGGGGCTTCCCAGGGGGATAGGCAGTTAAAGCGCAGAGGACACGGAGGAAAAAGATCAAAATATTTTTGTTTCTCCTCCGCATCCTCCGGAGCAATGGCTTATCACGGTTAGAGATAAGGATAAAGCGAAATGACAATACAACCAATCACCATCGTCTTGGCGGAAGATGACGACGGGCATGCCATGTTGATACAGCGCAGCCTGAAGCGGGCAGGCTTCGTTAACGAGATCGTGCGCGTGAAGGACGGTCAGGAGGCCCTGGATTTTGTGTACGCGCAAGGCACGTATACCGGTCGTGTCCATGTGAATCGCCTGCTGATTTTGTTGGACATTAACATGCCGCGCATGGACGGCATCGAGGCACTGCGCCAGCTCAAGGCGAAAGAGGCGACCCGAACCATACCGGTGGTGATGTTGACCACTACGGATGACCCGAACGAGATCACGCATTGTTACCAGCTGGGTTGCGGCATCTACATCACCAAACCGATTGATAGCGAAAAATTTTCCGAAGCCGTGGGCCGACTGGGATTGTTTTTACAAGTTGTAAAAGTACCCACTGAGCATTTAGTCTAGAGGCAAGATATGAACACTGGCGTCAGCGATATCGTGGATGACAAAACCTTTAATAAGGTCGGTGTCCCCAGCACCCGGAGACGCGACGTGGATGTAACCGGAGATCGAGATGAAAACGAAACCCTCTTGTACAGCATTACGCACGATTTACGTTCCCCGCTTGTCAACTTGCATGGATTCAGTCAGGAGTTGCTGATGATTAGCGAGGATATGCGCGCCTTATTGGGGCAAGCGGATTGTCCCGCACAGATTCAAAAACGGGGCCTCGAATTACTCGACGGGGATATGAAAAACGCCATCAATTTCATCCAGGCTAGCGCTGCGCGGCTCACGGGCATCATGGATGCGCTGCTGCGGCTGTCGCGCGCGGGGCGTGCGACATATCAACCCCAGGACGTGGATTTGAACCCCATTATCCAACGCATCGTTGATTCGATGAACTCCATTATCACGCAGCGGGCCGCGACGGTGACCAGGCAGCAGCTCCCGCTCGCATGGGGCGATCCTGCCGCTTTGGAGCAGATCTTCACCAACTTGGTGGGTAACGCCTTGAACTATCTGGAACCTGGCCGGCCGGGCGTGATTGAGATCGGCTGCCTTTCTGAGTGGAAAAACAACATGCCGGTGTTCTATGTGAAGGACAACGGTTTAGGCATGACGGAGCAGGCGCGATCAAAATTATTTCGCGTATTCCAACGCTTCCACCCTGACGTGGCCAAGGGCGAAGGCATCGGTCTCGCCCTGGTGAAGCGCATGGTGGAGCGGCATGGGGGCACGATCTGGGTCGAGTCCATGCAAGGCGCGGGCACGACCTTTTTTGTGGAACTGCCGAATGAGCAAAAGTAACGACATAAATGTCAGGTAGTTGTAGCGTGCGCACAGCGCACGCTGCCCGCTAATTATTAAGAGTATGTTGAGAAAGCAAGAAGGAAAATAGTATGACAGAGGTACACGTGGCGACCGTACTGTTGGCGGAAGATGATGACGGCCACGCGACGCTGGTGCAGCGCAATCTACGCCGCGCCGGCATCATGAACGAGATCGTCAGGGTCAAAGATGGGCAAGAGGCTGTGGAGTATGTGCTATCGCAGGGCGCTTACACGGGACGGCCCCGCCCCAGTACATTATTTATGCTGCTCGATATCAATATGCCGCGCATGGACGGCATACAGGCGTTGCAGCATATCAAGGCGGATAAGCATAACCAATCCATCCCCATTGTGATGCTCACCACCACGGATGATCCACGCGAGATCGAGCGCTGTTATGAGGCGGGGTGCAGCTTGTATATTACCAAGCCGGTTGAATATGACGCCTTCTGCGAGGTGATACGGCGGCTCGGACTGTTCTTACAAATTGTACGCGTACCCGAAACCAATAACAGTAATTTGATTTCGCACAGCGCGATGTGAAATCGCGCGGGCGACCCAAAGGCTTTGGAAACCCCATCGCCGAGGAGCCCGCTGTAAGACCACGGGGAATAAATTTTAAGCATCAGGAGCGAGATTTATGAAAACTGGCAAGATACTGGTCGTTGAAGACGATCTCGGCATCGCCACGCTGGAGCGGCGCAGTCTGGAAAAGGCGGGCTACAAGGTTGTTGTGGCTGCCGGCACCGAGGATGCCTACCCAGTCGTCAAACAGGGCGATGTGGATCTGATGGTGCTGGATTACATGTTGCCGGGCGGGGTGACCGGCCTTGAATTTCTTGAACAACTCAAGGCCGAAGGTTACGATATGCCCGTGATTATGGCCACGGGTTTGAGCGACGAGAGCACGGTGATTGCGGCGTTACGCGCTGGTGTGCATGACTTCATCATTAAATCGACCGAATCCATCGGCTATCTACCCGAGGCAGTGAAGCGCGTGCTTAGCCAGGTCAATAACAAGAAGCGACTGGCCGAGTATGAGACGCAGTTGCGCGAGGAGCAGCAACAACGTATCGAGGAACTATCCGCGATGAACGAGCAGATGCAGAAGATGAACCACAAGCTGGAAGAGGCGCACAATCAATTATTGCAATCGGAAAAGATGGCCTCGGTCGGGCAACTGGCAGCGGGTGTTGCGCATGAGATCAACAACCCCGTCGGCTACATTTCTTCCAATATAGGCACCTTGCAAACGTATCTTACCGATTTGCTGAAGGTGCTCGATAGTTACGAACAGGCCGAGCCTTTATTCAGTCAACACCCTAGCGGTGAACAGGTTATCGCGGACATCAATGCTCTTAAGAAACGCATTGATGTAGAGTTTTTGCGCAAGGATGTCGTCAACCTGATGAGCGAATCCAGGGAAGGGATCAAGCGTGTCAAACAAATCGTCCAGGACTTGAAAGACTTCTCTCACGTGGATAAGGCCGAGTGGCAGTGGTCCGATCTGCACAAGGGTCTTAACAGCACCTTGAATATCGTGAATAACGAGATCAAGTACAAGGCCGATGTCGTTAAGGAATATGGCGATATCCCGCTGGTGGAATGTCTGTATTCGCAGATCAACCAGGTGTTTATGAATCTGCTGGTGAATTCCGCGCACGCCATCGAGGAACGCGGCCAAATTACACTCCGCACTTTTGCAAAGGATGATTGGGTGTGTGTGGAGGTGTCCGATGACGGTAAGGGTATTTCCGCGGAAAATATGCATCGCATCTTCGATCCGTTTTTCACCACCAAACCGGTGGGAAAAGGCACGGGTCTGGGCTTGTCCTTGGCCTATGGCATCGTGAATAAGCACAAGGGCAGGATCGAAGTAGAAAGCGAAGTGGGTAAGGGGACCTGTTTCAAGATATGGTTACCGGTACACCAAGAAGTGGCCAAGGTCGAGCAGCCGCTCGCTGCGGCAAGCGCTTAAAGTTTAAGAGAGGTGTGAGATGAGTGCAGCGCAAGCAACGCAAATAAGTTCTTCAGCGGAAGCCAAAGAGCCCGCCACCTTGCTGTTCGTGGATGACGAGGCCAATATCCTGTCGTCCTTACAAAGGTTGTTTCGGCCGGTGGGTTACCGCATCCTGACGGCATTGAGCGGCGCTGAAGGTTTGGCAATCATGGAGAAGGAGGCGGTTGACCTCATCATTTCTGACATGCGCATGCCGAATATGGACGGCGCCGATTTTTTGGAACAGGTCGAAAAGAGATGGCCGGATACGTTACGTATTTTGTTGACCGGTTACGCCGATATTACCTCCACCGTCAACGCCATCAACAAGGGCAAGATATACCGTTACATCAGCAAACCTTGGGAGGATAACGACATCCGCCTGCTGGTTCAGCACGCCTTGCAGGGTCAGCACCTGGAGCGTGAGAAGAAACGTCTGGAGCAGATCGTACTCACGCAAAATGAGGAATTGAAGGAACTTAACACCAACCTCGAAAAAAGGGTGGAGGCGAGAACCCAGGAAATCAAACAGACCTCCGATATGCTGGATCTAGCCTTTAACGAATTAAAAAGGGGGTACGCCGCCACCATCTCCGTGTTCGCCAATCTCGTCGAACTTCGTGACGGCGCTACCGCCGGCCATGCGCGGCGGGTGGCCGAGCATGCGCGCACGATCGCGCAACAGTTGCAGTTGGTGGATGACGAAACGCAGGATGTCTATTTTGCCGCGCTGTTGCATGATGTCGGCAAGATCGGGCTGCCCGACAATCTCATTCATAAGCCCTACATCGCGCTTTCTCACCAGGATCGTGAGCGGGTCGAACAGCATTGCGCTGTCGGACAGACCGCTCTGACCGGACTGGATACGCTGCAGAAGGCAGCGGTATTTATCCGTGGGCATCATGAGCGTTACGACGGCAAGGGTTTCCCCGATGGGCTCATGGGACCACACATACCGCTGGGCGCGCGCATCCTCGCCGTGGCCAATGATTACGATGCCTTGCAGATAGGCTCGTTGCTGGATGTTAAGTTGAGCCCGGTCGAGGCGCGCGCCTTTCTGGTCAGCAATCGTGGCATGCGTTACGATCCCGCCGTGGTGGATATTTTCCTCAAGATCATTGAGGGTTCATCTTATGGCATGCTGCCGCAAAAAGAGGTTCCGCTGGCGTCGGAGGATGTGCGCGAGGGGCAGGTATTGTCGCGCGACATGATTGATCCGGAAGGGAGGCTGCTATTGACCAAGGCCCGTGTGCTCAATGCCGATCTCATCAAAAAGATCAAGTCCTTCGAGCGGGAAGTGGACCGCGGATTCACGATCTATGTTCAAAATCATCCATAAAGATAGGAGTAGGCCATGTCTCGCATCCTGCTGGTAGACGACGAAGAAAATATCCTGCACGCCTTGCGGCGGCTGTTCAGGAGTGATGGTTACGAAGTCGAAACCTACACCAACGCCACGGAGGCGCTCAAGCGGGCTCGCGCCGCCGAATTCGATCTGGTGATATCGGATTACCGTATGCTCGGCATGGACGGCGTCTTTTTCCTCACTGAGATTAAGCACATCCAACCACACGCAATGCGACTGCTTATGAGCGGCTATAGCGACCTCGATGTCTTGCTAGACGCCATCAATGTGGCGCAGATCTTCCATTTTATCGCCAAACCCTGGATTGACTATGATTTGTGCACGACGGTGGCGCATGCGCTGGCGCATCGTGCCATGCTGGACGAGAACCGCCGTTTGGCCGATCAGGTGCGCGCCCAGGAAGATAAGATCCAGCGTCAAAACCGACTCATTCAGGAGCTGGAGGCGCAGTCCCCGGGCATCACTCAGGTGCGGCGTGGCGCGGATGGCGCCATTATTTTGGAAGAAGATGAGGGATGAAGGTTAGCAGCCGAATTTAACGAACCCGCGTACGGCTTGATCCCGGAGCTCGCATACCATGAACTGGTGCAATGCGGGAATTACTACCCTAGATTGAGTGCTGCGGATGTTAGGCCCGCAGACTGAATAGACTCAGTCCAGGGTCTTGCAACGAACCATCCTGGGGCGTAGTCTAATAATGTAGATATCCGGTCACTCATCCGGATAGAGTGGTAAATCCAACCGACCGGGGGCCAGCCATCGGGGAGCCCCTAGTCTATTCCTCACTAGGAGGCCGACTATGGACTTGAATAAATATCTCGTAAACGCCAGCACTGTGTGTAATTGGGATGGCCAAGACCAGCGGGCTGCAGACAACCTCAATCGTGTTTATCATGCACTGGATCTGCGCATCAGCCCGGTACTCATCATGGGAGATGAGCCGCATTGGGATCCCAATCTCTACGATAAGATTATGGGCCAGGTACGGGGCGATTGGTTGTGCCAAAAAGACAAGCTGCTCAATCTCACGGACGAGCAAATCCAAGAGTATGTGGAATCCCGGGCAGCAATGTTTCATATCCCACCACCAGCGCCGTCAATCGGCGTCAGAGGCGACGCAATCGACCAGCTAAAGTTCACCGCTAGTAAAATGTAGAGCTAATGTTCCCAAGCCCGAGTCTCGGGCTTGGGATGATTTTCGTTTCTCCCGGTTGTGGGCGCGCTCTGCAACTGGTACCCTCCTTGTGACTGAAAAACCTCTTTTGAGCAGTTCCAAACCCCGACATGTTTACCGGTATCATCGAGGCCATAGGCAAGATCGCGCTTTTTGAAAACAAGGGCGCTGATGCGCGCTTCGGCATTCATCCCGGCAAATTAGACGTGGCGGAGGTTCGCCTGGGCGACAGCATCGCGGTGCAAGGAGTCTGTCTCACGGTGGCGGAACTCGACGGCCATCATTTTTATGCGGACGTTTCCGCCGAGACCTTGCGCTGCACCGCGCTGGGTCTGCTCAAAGTGGGCAGTCCGGTAAATTTGGAACGTTCGGTTACCCCTGCGACTCGGCTGGGGGGGCATCTGGTCAGTGGTCATGTGGACGGCGTAGGCCGGGTTGTGGCGCGCACTGAAGAGGGCCGCTCGGTACGCTTGCAAATTGAAGCCCCACGCGAACTGGCCAAATATATCGCCGCCAAAGGCGCGATCTGTATGGATGGCGTGAGCCTCACCGTTAACGCCGTTAATGGGCCGGGATTCGAGGTCAATCTCGTGCCGCACACCCTGCAAGAGACCACGCTCGGCGCGCTGAAGGCCGGTGACGCCGTCAACCTGGAAGTGGACATGATCGCCCGATACCTTGAGCGCTTGGTGTCGGTCGCTTCCGGCGTCCTGCCTCCCGCGACACTAGCACATCCTGGTGCGTCGGAAAGGTCGTAACGCATGGCGCTCAGCAAGATAGAAGACATCATCGCCGACATCCGCAGCGGCAAGATGGTCATCCTCATGGATGACGAAGGCCGTGAGAATGAAGGCGATCTGATCATGGCCGCGGCAGAGGTGCGGCCGGAAGACATCAATTTCATGGCGCGCTACGGGCGCGGGTTGATTTGTCTTACCGTTACACGGGAGCGTTGTGAGCAATTGCGCCTGCCACTGATGGTCACCGACAACTTTACTCAGCACGGTACCAATTTCACCGTCTCCATTGAGGCTGCCCGAGGCGTTACCACCGGCATCTCCGCCGCCGACCGAGCCCACACCATACGCACCGCCGTCGCTCCACATGCCAAGCCTAGCGACCTCGTGCAGCCGGGGCACGTCTTTCCCCTCATGGCTCAACAGGGGGGGGTGCTCACGCGCGCCGGACACACCGAGGCCGGCTGCGATCTCGCCCGCCTCGCCGGATTGGAGCCCGCCGGGGTGATCGTCGAAATCCTGAATGAAGACGGCAGCATGGCGCGCCGTCCCGATCTGGAGACGTTTGCGGAACAACACCATCTCAAGATAGGCACCATCGCCGATCTCATTCACTATCGCATCCAATACGAAAAGACCATAGAACAACTCAACGAGCAGCTCGTGAAAACCGAGTATGGCGAATTTCGGTTGGTAGTATTTCGTGACACTCTATCTAATCACGTACACCTCGCCTTGGTACGTGGCGCGCTGCGGCCTGATAAAGCCACGCCGGTGCGCGTGCACCTCCAGCAAGGCCTGGACTCCCTCGCCCTGCTGCGCGAAGAAGGCGGATGGTCGCTCGCGCGCGCACTGCGCTATATTACCGCTCAAGAAAGCGGTGTGGTGGTAATCCTGCGACGGCCGGACAGTGATCAATCCCTGTTGCAGGAAATTGGACAGTATCAGTCGCAGCAGAAAGGGTTACACTGGGCGCGGCCAGAGGGAGGCGCCGATTTGCGCACCTACGGCATCGGCGCGCAAATTCTCAAAGATCTGGGCGTGTGCAAGATGCGCGTGCTCGGCACGCCCATGAAGATCCATGCCCTATCCGGTTTTGATCTTGAGGTTGTGGAATACGTCACGAAAGACTAAGGAATCCCTGATTTGTTCAGGGGTTCCGCGGCATATGGACGTGCCGCCATTTTTCAATCACAATGAGTGATTGAAAAATGAAGAAAAGAAAAAATCACATTTTTGCTTTTCGTCTCTGAAAAATTCAGGGGTGAGCTGCAAAGCAGCGAACGGGTTTGCCAAGGATGGCAAACCCTGGCATCCAAGCGTAGCAGGATAGCGTAGCACTGGATGAATTTTTCAGAGTTTCCCTAATAGATATGAAGCCTAATCACTCCACGCACATTCAATTCACCCTCACGGGTCTGCGCTTCGGCATCATCGCCGCGCGTTATAACAATGTCATCGTAGACGGTCTGCTGCGGGGCGCGCTGGATGCACTTGAGCGCTATAGCGTCATGCGCGATCAGGTAAAAATCGTTCAGGTGCCGGGCGCCTTTGAAATTCCACTCGCCGCACAACAACTTGCCGCGACGGGACGCTATGCAGGACTCATCGCACTTGGAGTTGTCATCCGCGGTGAAACTCCCCATTTTGAGTATGTTGCGGGGAGCTGCACACAAGGCATTGCGCAGCTAGGTCTCGAATACAATATTCCTATCGGCTTTGGCGTGCTGACCGTCAACACCGAACAACAGGCTATCGAACGTTCCGGACCCGATGCGGGAAATAAGGGCGTTGAGGCGGTGTTGGCCATGTTGCAGATGGTGCAGCTCCTGCACGATCTTGAGCAGGAGCACGCAACAACGTCCGGCACGGAGCAATCAAATCAAGAGGCAGGCACGTGAGCAGGGCGCGCAGCCTGGCACGGCACAAGGCTGTGCAGGCGCTTTATCAGTGGCAGGTGTCGCGGCAAGACATGAACGAAATTGACGCGCAATTCTCTGAAGAGCAGGACATGCGCAAGGTGGACATTGCCTACTTCCAGGAATTGTTGCACCAGGTCCCCAAGCGCCTCGAGGAACTCGATGCTCAGATCGCCCCCGCGCTCGATCGCGCCTTGGCCGAGGTGGACCCGGTCGAGCGTGCGATACTGCGAATCGGTGCCTACGAATTACAGTTCCGCCCCGACATTCCCTATCGCGTCGTCATCAACGAGGCTATCGAAATGGCCAAGACCTTCGGCGGCGAGCAGGGTCACAAATACGTCAACAGTGTGCTCGATAAGCTCGCGCGCAAGTTGCGTTTTACAGAGATGAAGGCTTCGTAGGGCGGGTTAGCGCAGCGTAACCCGCCGAATACATTCCACATCGCATCTGCGGCGCTGATTTTTTATGCCACTCACCGAATTTGACATCATCCAGCGTTACTTCACCCGCAAAACAACCCCTGATCCGGCGCTAATATTGGGCATTGGCGACGATGCCGCTATACTTCATGTGCCTGAGGGCATGGAACTGGCTGTTTCGATGGACACACTGGTCGAGGGCGTGCATTTTCCCGCCGCGACGCATCCCGCCGATATCGGCTACAAAGCACTTGCGGTCAGTCTCAGCGACATGGCGGCGATGGGAGCAGAACCGCGTTGGGCGACGTTAGCGCTCACTTTCCCAGAGCCCGATGAGCCTTGGCTGGAAAGTTTTAGTAAAGGTTTTTTTAATCTCGCCGAACGTTACGGCGTGCAACTGATTGGCGGTGACACCACGCGCGGGCCGCTCGCCATCACTGTACAGATTCATGGTTTAGTGCCCGCAGGTACTGCCCTCCGCCGCTCCATGGCGCGTTCCGGCGATTTTATCTATGTCACCGGCGAGTTGGGTGATGCGGGTCTTGCGTTGTTACTGTTGCAGGAAAAGATCAGCTTATCCGCTGAACAGGTCGCACGCGTCAGGACGCGACTCAACCGGCCTGAGCCGCGCGTCAAGGAAGGCCTCGCCTTGCGCGGCATCGCCCATGCGGCAATTGACCTCTCCGATGGTCTCACCGCCGATCTTGGTCATATCCTCGATGCCAGCGGAGTGGGTGCCACGCTGCACTTAGAAAGCTTGCCGCTCTCGCCTGCGGTGTCCTCTGTGCTAGACAAAGCAGGCGGCTGGAATTTGCCGCTCAACGCAGGGGATGACTATGAGCTTTGTTTTACTGTGCCACGGGAAAATCAGGCCAAATTATTGGAGGCGATGGAACAGTTCCCGTGCCGTTGCACCTGCATCGGTATGATAGAGGAAACACTGGGCTTGCGTTGCCGGTTGGTCAACGGCGAACTATTCGAGCCTACACGCACGGGCTATCAGCACTTCGTCTAAAGGGCATGAGATTACTAGAGGCTATCTCAAAAATGGGACGTAGGATAATGGGCGATGCCTGTCCTACCAATGCTTTAGACCTTGCTGGCCGTCAACCAACGGCTCAACACAGTCTACCTAATCAAGAAGTCCTTCGGCCAACTGTGGAGCTACGGCGCGGCGCTTCCTCGAGAACTGGCGCGCCCGGAGAGGTAAATCCAGGCATTGAGAAATAACGGTCTCACTTGGATTGTCTGTCCAGCAACCTCTCGAACTCCTCGGCCGGCACCGGCCTTGAGAACAGATAGCCCTGCCAGTAGTCGCACCCGGCGGCGGCCAAGAGTTCGCGTTGCTCTTCCGTCTCCACCCCTTCCGCGATCACCTTCATGCCGAGTTTGTGCGCCATCACGATGATGGCTTCGCATAGCGCCATGTCGTCGGAATCGGGCGTCAGGTTGCCCACGAAGGACCGGTCTATCTTGAGGTAGTCGATGTCGAACTTCTTGAGGTAGGACAGCGACGAATAGCCGGTGCCAAAATCGTCGATTGATACCTGGATGCCCGCGTCACGGAATGCGAGCAGTTGGTCGGTGATGGCGGCGCTGGCATCCAGCAGCAGCCCCTCGGTAATTTCCACCGTGATGCTTTGCCCGGGCAGGCCGAGTTTCTGCAGATTATCGGACCATGCGGCGAGGCTGTTGCCCTCGCTGCGGAACTGCACGGGGGACGTGTTGACGCTGATCTGGAATTCCGCATGGTGCGATGCGCGCCAGCGTCCTGCCTGACGTGCCGCTTCGCGGAATACCCAGTCGCCGATGTCGATAATCATTCCGGTGTCTTCGGCGATGGGGATGAATTCATCGGGGCCGATCAGACCGCGCGCTGGATGCTGCCAGCGGATCAGCGCTTCCGCTTTGTGGATGGAGCCGGTCGCCAGTTCCAAGATGGGCTGGTAGACCACCCGGAACTGGTTGTCGGCGAGGGCACCGCGCAAATCATTGGCCAGCCGCATCCGGACCTGTGCGGCTGCCTGCATGGATGGGGTGAAGTAGTTGTAACGGTTGTGGCCCTGATTCTTGGCGGCATACATGGCCTGGTCGGCGTTCTTGAGCAGCTCATCGATGCCGGTGGCATCCTCCGGATAGAGCGTGATACCAATGCTGGCGGTTATATAGGCTGTTTCAATCCCCAGATGGAACGGTTCGGCGAGTTTCTGCAGGATGTCCTCGGCGACGCGTTCGACGCTGCCGGGGTCATCCAGTTCGCCCATGATGACGGTGAATTCATCCCCGCCCAGGCGCGCCACGGTGTCGCTCTCGCGCACGCAACTGCCCAGGCGCTGCGCCGCATCCTTGAGCAGGATGTCACCCATGTCATGCCCGAGGGTGTCGTTGACTTCCTTGAAGCCGTCGAGGTCGAGTAACATCAGTGCCAGCGGCAGGGCGGTGCGATGGGCTTTCCTGAGTTCCTGTTCCAGACGGTCGCGGAACATGCGGCGGTTGGGCAGGCCGGTCAGGGGGTCGAAGTTGGCCTGCGTCCAGATGAGTTCTTCGGACCTTTTCTTTTCGGTGATGTCATAAAACCACCCGATTACCGAATGCTCATTGAGATAGGGCACCCTGAAATAGGATGCCAGAACCCATTTCGTCCCCACGCCGGGAATTTTCAACTCGAGCAGTTTATTGGGGATACTGCCCACTTTGTATAATTGTTCAAGAACATCTTCATAATCCTTCGGGTTCGCGCAATAACTTCCGGGGTCAACGCTCGTCACATTGCCAGTTTCGACATTGATCAGTTCCGCATAGCTTCGATTGGAAAAGATCACTTGATGATCAGAATCCTTCGC
>DATMXC010000017.1:0-6270 GCA_035561915.1 Gammaproteobacteria bacterium | reverse complement strand
GCGCAACCGGGGATTGCTTTTAGCGTCGGGTCCGCCGAGGCGTGCGGCGGTGGTGATCTCACGGATCAGCTTGGTGAAGATCTTGCCGCGCTTGGCGTCTTGCGCGCCCTTGCGGTGCTGGATGTTAGCCCATTTACTGTGTCCGGCCATGCTGTGCTTACCCTGCTATAAAAGTAGCAAACATATGATATGCCGCACAGTGTAGCATCAGCGGGGCGGCTGGGAGAACTGGCCGGTATGCAGGAACCGGCACACCGCCCCCGCCACCTCGGTCGAGAACAGCATGCCGGTATGCGAGACCGGCAAGATCAGCTCAGCGTTAATGCCGGGCACGCGGGTCTCCGCCACCGCCACCATGCCGTCGTTGGGTTTGGCGAGACCCGGCACCAGCCACCCCATGCCCAGCGAACGCGAGCCCGCAATCACCCCCAGCTCGCGCCCACCACGCCACGACGGGCCGTTACCTTGCAATCCGCCATCATAACTCTTACCCAACAGCCAACGAGTGGCCGCGTGGTCAGCCAAGCCGCGCGCCACATGGCTCCCCGCATAGGGTGTCCCTAGCAAAGCCACCCGGCCCGGCGGCAGATCCAGCTTATCTTGCAACAAGCGCAGAATGACCAGACCGCCCAGGCTGTGACCCACCAGGTGTATTACAGGGGTATTTAACGAAGCGAGTAGCGTGCCGAGCTGAACGGCGTTGTCACTTACCGTTCGGGCCAACGATGGATAGGAAAAATGCACGACCCTGAAACCGCAGCCGCGCAGCCGTTGCGCCAACAAGGCCATGGCGAGCTTCTTCATCCAGATACCGTGCAGCAACACCACGGGGTCGCGCACCGCTGCGGCATTCGGATCAGTTGTCGGCTCGGTTGTGATGCGTTAGGTCCCTCACAAAAAAACCGTCCTGTCGCAGTGCGCCAGGGCGGCCTTGGATGATACAACAGGTGAGAACTATCCGCCTACGATATCTTTCTGCATCGAGCCAAACACGCCCAACAATTCGTTCTTCTCCTGCGCGGAATAAAGGGGACGGGGTGAGGTACCCCCGATTTCACGGACACACGGTTAGGGAGCAACAGAGTTTTCTTCATGCTGCATTGGACTCAAGTAGTCGAGAATATCAGGGTCATGTCTTGCAATAACGCATTATAGTTCTCACATGCACCATCATCGTCGGGCGCGCTGTATTGTAATGTACCTCGAATTCATTACAGCCCGCAAAGATGAAGGTCATTTAATCCGCTCCCGCAAACCCCTGCTGTCTCCAGGCTTCGTACAGCACAATCGCCACCGCGTTGGAGAGGTTAAGGCTGCGGTTGTGGGGGCGCAGGGGGATGCGCAAGATATGGTCTTTGGGCAAGGCATCGAGCACGGTTTGCGGTAGGCCGCGCGTTTCGGGGCCGAACAGGAAGGTGTCGCCGGGCTGGTAGGAAACTTCCGCGTAATTGCGCGTGCCGCGCGTGGAGATGGCAAACAGGCGCGCAGGCTGCACGGTTTCTTTGAAGGCATCGAGGTTTTCGTGCTGATGCACGCTGGCCCAGTCATGATAGTCCAGCCCGGCGCGCTTGAGCTTGCTGTCTGTGGGGCTGAAGCCCAGGGGTTTGATTAAATGTAATTGCGCGCCGCTGTTCGCGCACAGGCGTATAATATTGCCGGTGTTGGGTGGAATCTCCGGTTCGAATAGCACGACGTGAAACATGATGGATATTAACGCAGGCGGTCAAGACATGCTGGCGATGGAGTTCTGCGGCATGCGTTTCAACACGCCGCTGGTGCTGCTCTCCGGTTGCGTTGGGTTCGGTGAAGAATATACTCGCGTGGCGGGGTTTTCCAACCGCCACGCGGGCGCAGTGTGCCTTAAGGGGACTACTCTCGCCCCGCGCCTCGGCAATGCGCCGCACCGCGTGTGGGAAACGCCTATGGGGATGCTCAACGCTATCGGCCTGCAAAATCCCGGCACGGAATACGTCATCAAAAACATTTTACCCGCGCTTGATTTCAGCGAGACGCGCTTCATCGCCAATTTGTCCGGCTCCACGGTGGAGGAATACGCCGAGATAACACGCCTGTTCGACGACTCGCCGATAGACGCGATGGAGATCAACATCTCCTGCCCCAACGTGAAGGAAGGCGGCGTGGCGTTCGGCAATGACCCGGACATGTCGGCGCGCGTGGTGGCGGCGTGCCGCGCGCAGACCAAGAAACCGCTCATCACCAAACTCTCGCCCAACCAGACCGACATCGCGGAGAACGCGCGCCGCTGTATTGAGGCCGGTACCGATGCCTTTGCCGTCATTAACACCATGATGGGCATGGCGATAGACATTGAGAAGCGCATGCCGGTGCTCGGCAACGGCCAGGGCGGACTGTCCGGCCCCGCGATCAAGCCTATCGCGCTGCTCAAGGTGCACCAGGTGTACCAGGTCGCGAAAAAACACAACATTCCCATTATCGGCCAAGGTGGCATCCTGACGGCGCAGGACGCGCTGGAATTCATCATCGCCGGGGCTTCGGCCGTGGGCGTCGGCACTGCGCTGTTTTACGATCCGCTGGTGTGCCCGAAAATCAACGCCGGCATCGCGGACTATTTACAGCGTCACCGATTAAATCATGTCTCGCAACTGGTGGGGGCACTCAATGCGGAGCGCGAAGGCCCCGACTGTGGCGGCTGAATTCACGGATGTAAGCCTGCTCAACGCAATTCAAATGTTACCGAGACCGTGAAGCTGATCTCTTCGGTTCCTGGGGACACGGGCACCTCTGCGAACTTGGCCTCGGCGGCCATAGTGCGGCCGAGTAGGGGCGAGGGCGGTGCCGACATGATGCCCTCACTGATGGAAAGCGCCCGGCCGACTGTTCTGCCGGCAGCCTTGGCCAGGGTCTCGGCCTTAGCCTTCGCGTCCTGAAAGGCGCGCTGCAGTCCTTCCTCGCGCCCGCGGCTGAGATCAGAAACCACCAGGCTTAAACCGCCCGCCTGGTTGGCGCCGGCGTCCACCGCCGCTTGCAGCAGTTTCCCCGCATCGCTTACCGTCGCGCGCGTCACCGTCAGGCTGTTACTCACTTGGTAGCCGACCACCCGCGGCCGCCGGTTTTCCGTGAATTCCTGTTGCGGGAAGATGGAAAAATTCGTGGTCTGAATTTCCTGCTCTGTCGCGCCCGCCTTCTTCAGCGCGGCGATCACCTGTTCAATCTTACCGTTGTTCTGCTGGACGGCTTCGCCCGCGGTCTTGGCACTGGTCTCCACGGAGATCGTGAACACCGCGCGGTCAGGGGTGAGCTTTACCTTAGCAAGACCGCTGACGCTAAGGGTCTCGGCGAAGGGTGTGGTTGCAGAGACCGGTTCGGCGTATGACAAAACGGGCGGCAGCAAGGCCAGCACCGCCGCAAAAAATCGGGCTGCCGTAGAAATGCGAGTAAGTGATGAGAATTTATTTGCCACTAGGGTTGATCTCCAGCATCTCGCCCTTGCGCCGCCACTCGGCGGATTGTTTGGGGTCTTTGGGTACGCCCTGTCCCTGCTCATAAAGCCTCGCCAAGGCGTAGTGCGCCCCGGCATGCCCTCGTTCCGCAGCCTTGCGGTACCATTTGACGGCTTCTTGGTAGTCTTGCTTTACGCCATAGCCGTTTTCGTGAACGCCGGCAAGATTGTACATACCCTCTTCGCTGCCTAACTCCGCCGCCTTGCGATACCACTTCAAGGCCTCGGCGTCATTCTGCATCACGCTCAAGCCGTTGCCATACTGGAATCCGACCGTGTTGGCGGCGTCGGCGTCACCCGCCTCAGCCTGTTTAATCAGAGCGGCAGTCGCGGGTGATACGGTGATCTGGTCCCGCTCATCACGCTGGGGGCGTAGTATTTGATCTTGCGCCGCGGCGGCCGCGGCGCACCCGGCCAGTGTGATGCAGATGAGCAACAGCCGTATGTAATGCGTCATATAATTCCCCACGCTGATCTCAAGTATTGAGTTTTCAGTCGACGAAGTCAACGCGGCGCCTCACTCGGGGGCCTCCATGTCCAGTTCCTGAATCTTGCGGGTGAGCGTATTGCGCCCCCAGCCCAGCAATTTCGCCGCGTCCTGACGGCGCCCGCCACTGTGTTTGAGCGCGGCTTCAATCATGATGCGCTCGAAGCCGGGGGTGGCGACGGAGAGCAAGTCCGTCTCGCCGTGGCTGAGGTGCTGATCCGCCCAGCGTCGTAATGCTGCTTCCCAATCCGCATCGTCACCGGTGGGGGATTGTTGCTGCCGCAATTCAGGCGGCAGATCCGCTACCGTGATCACGTCGCCGATGGTCATGACGGTGAGCCAGCGGCAGGTGTTTTCAAGCTGCCTCACATTGCCGGGCCAATCCAGATGGGTCAGATACTCCTCGGCGTCGTTGCGCAACTGCTTGGGCTTAACGCCAAGCTCTTTGGCGGCGGAGCCCAGGAAGTGGCGCAGCAACAGAGGGATGTCTTCGCGACGCTGACGCAAGGGCGGGATGTGGATGCGGATCACATTGAGACGGTGGAACAGATCCTCGCGGAAATTGCCATCGCGCACCCGCTGTTCAAGGTTTTGATGAGTGGCGGCTATGATGCGCACGTCCACCTTGATGGGATTATGGCCGCCGACACGATAAAACTCGCCGTCGGCCAGCACGCGCAACAGCCGGGTCTGGAGTTCGGAAGGCATGTCGCCGATCTCGTCGAGAAACAAGGTCCCGCCGTCGGCCTGTTCAAAGCGTCCCACCCGCCGTTCCTGCGCGCCGGTGAAGGCCCCGCGTTCGTGACCGAACAGTTCCGACTCCAGCAGATCGCGCGGCATCGCCGCCATATTGAGCGCGATGAAAGGCTTGGCGGCGCGCGGACTGTGGCGGTGTAGTGCATGGGCGACCAGTTCCTTGCCGGTGCCGGACTCGCCGTTGATGAGCACGGTGATGTGCGAGCGCGACAAACGGCCGATGGCGCGAAACACCTCCTGCATCGAAGGCGCCTCGCCGATGATCTCCGCCGCCCGTTGATCGTCTTGCAGTACTTGCAGAGACTGGCGGCGGCTGCGTTCCAGGGCGCGCCGTACCAGGTCAACGACCTCGTCCACATCGAAAGGCTTGGGCAGGTACTCGAAGGCGCCGCCCTGATACGCCGCCACTGTGCTGTCCAGATCGGAATGGGCGGTCATGATGATGACCGGCAGATCGGGATAATGCGTCTTCAGCATCTCCAATAACTTCAGGCCGTCCATGCCCGGCATGCGGATATCGGTGATCACCGCGTCGGGCAGTGTCCTCGGCAACACCTTCAAGGCCGATCCCGCGTTTTCGAAGCTGGTGACCTTCATCTCCGCCTGCTGCAAGGCCTTTTCCAGCACCCAGCGGATCGAGCGGTCGTCGTCTATCACCCAGACCTGCGGCTTGTCAGTCATGTTGCGCTCCATTTTCTAAGGGTAGCCATAAGGTAAACGTTGTTTTTCCGGGCCTGCTGGCGCACTCGATCAGCCCGCCGTGCTGGTTGACCAGGGACTGCGCGATAGAAAGCCCCAGGCCGCTGCCGTCCGCGCGGCCCGTCACCAGCGGATAAAAGATATTCTCGATCAAATCTTCGGGTATGCCCGGCCCGTTATCGCTGATCTCCACGCCGGCCACCAGCTTGTGACACTTCTGGCCGATGGTAAATTGACGCTGGATGCGGGTGCGCAGGGTGATTTTGCCTTTACTATCCAGCGCCTGTACCGCATTGCGCACAATGTTGAGCACCGCCTGGATGAGCTGATCGCTGTCCGCCATAAACTCCGGAATGCTGGGATCGTAGTCGCGTGAGATAGTTATTCCCTCGGAAGTTTCCGCCAGCACCAGGCTGCGCACCCGCTCCAGGACTTCATGAATATTCACCAGCCTGCGCTGCGGCAAGGCGGTCGGCGCCAGCATGCGGCTCAGCAGCGTGCGCAGCCGGTCGGCCTCGCCGATGATGACGCGGGTGTATTCCTGCAGGCTGGCATCGTTCAGTTTGCGCTCCAGCAGTTGCGCCGCGCCGCGCAGGCCGCCCAGCGGGTTGTTGATCTCGTGCGCCAGGCCCCGCAACATCATTTGATTGGCCTGATAGTGGCTGAGGCGATTTTCGTCGCGGGCGATGCGTAACTGCCGGTCCACCCGCAGCATCTCAACCAGCAGACGCTCCTCGCTCAAGGGTGTGACCATACAGTCCACAGTGATGGGGGTATCATCGAGCAACCGCAGCTGCAACTCGCGCTCGCTAAAAGGGTGCTGGGTGTTCAGGGCACGCTTCAGCGA
>DATMXC010000016.1:0-2371 GCA_035561915.1 Gammaproteobacteria bacterium | reverse complement strand
GAACACGCCGATCACGTAGGCGGGGTGGGCTTGTTGGCGCGCAAATATTCCCTGCCGGTGTGGATGACGCCCGGCACATGGTCACCCGCCCGCTTTGGCGACATTCCTCGATTAAACTTTTTCAGCAGCCACACGCCGTTTACCCTCGGCTGTCTCCAGATACACCCCTTTCCGGTACCACACGACGCCCGCGAACCCACTCAGTTCGTGTTCGATGACGGGCGTCACCGCGTCGGCCTGCTGACGGACACCGGCCGCAGCACGGCGCACATCGAAGCGATGTTGAACCGCTGCGATGCGTTGCTGCTGGAGTGCAACCACGATGCGGGAATGCTTACTAATGGCCACTACAGCGCGAGCCTGAAACAGCGCGTCGGCGGACCGTTGGGGCATCTTTCCAACGACCAGGCCGCACAACTGTTAGCACGTCTGGATCATTCACGGCTGCAGCACGTCGTCGCCATGCACCTCAGCGACCACAACAACACCCCCGAGCTTGCGTGCCGGGCACTCAGCGAGACGCTGCTCTGCACGGAAGAAGAAGTGATCGTGGCGGACCAGCGCGCTGGGTTGGCCTGGCACACGCTGACGTAGCTAAGAATAGCCGCGCGTTGATAATTTTGCTAAAATTCGCACTTGTCCCGCCCTGATAATATCTAAAGACATGCTGCAACTTCGCGGTGCGCCTGCCCTCTCCGCCTTCCGCCTCGAGAAGTTGCTTAACCGGTTGTGCCAGGCGGTCCCCAGGCTCAGGCAGGTTCATGCCGAGTTTCTCCATCTCATAGACCTTGATATTGCCCTTACCCCCGAAGAACACGAACGGCTAGTCCGGCTTCTGAGCTCTGGCGATTCAGGAGCGGAGGCTGACACCACGGAGAGTACGTCGCTGCTCATAGTGCCGCGTCTCGGCACCCTATCCCCGTGGTCCAGCAAGGCCACTGACATTGCCCACTGCTGCGGCCTCAACAAGATCAAGCGCATCGAGCGGGGTATGGTGTATCGCTTCACCGCGAGCGGCGCACCGTTGACCCATCAGGAACTCGGCCTGATCGCACCGCTTGTCCACGACCGCATGACGCAGCAGTGGATGAGCGATCCCTCCGCCGCGCGACGTCTCTTCCAAACGGCGCAACCTGCGCCGCTCACCAGCGTGGACGTACAAGGCTTGGGGCGCTCGGCGCTGTTCGATGCCAATCAGAGAATGGGCTTGGCGCTATCGTCCGATGAAATCAACTATCTTTTTGAATACTTTGCGGCTGTCAAACGCAATCCCAGCGACGCCGAGTTGATGATGTTCGCGCAGATGAATTCCGAACACTGCAGGCACAAGATTTTCAATGCCGACTGGATTATTGACGGCGAGCCGCAGGCGCTCTCTCTGTTCGCCATGATTCGTAACACCCACCAGAAAAATCCGCAGGGCGTTCTTTCGGCCTATAAAGACAATGCCGCGGTCATGCAGGGTTCCAGGGCGGGGCGGTTCTTTCCAAATCCCCAGAATCAAGAATATTCCTCCCGCGCGGAAGACGCGCATATCTTGATAAAGGTGGAAACCCACAATCACCCCACGGCAATTTCGCCGTTTCCGGGTGCGGCCACCGGCAGCGGCGGCGAGATCCGCGACGAAGGCGCCACCGGTCGCGGCGCCAAGCCGAAGGCAGGCCTGTGCGGATTCTCGGTCTCGCATCTGCGCATTCCTGAATTTTCGCAATCGTGGGAAACGGAAAATTACGGCAGGCCGCAACATATCGCGTCGAGCCTGGAGATCATGCTGGAAGGGCCGATCGGCGCGGCGGCGTTTAACAATGAATTCGGCCGCCCAAATATCTGCGGCTATTTCCGCACCTTCGAGATGCGCGTGCCCACCGAGCACGGCTCCGAGTGGCGCGGTTATCACAAACCCATCATGCTGGCCGGCGGTCTCGGCAATATCCGTGCGCAGCATGTTGAGAAAGACACCATCCCCCCTGGAGCGGCGCTCATCGTGTTGGGCGGGCCGGCGATGCTGATCGGCCTGGGCGGTGGTGCGGCCTCGTCTATTGCCGCCGGCACGGGCGATCAGACGCTGGACTTCGCCTCGGTGCAGCGCGACAACGCCGAAATGCAGCGCCGCTGTCAGGAGGTTATAGACCGTTGTTGGCAGATGGGCGATGACAACCCCATCATCTCCATCCACGATGTGGGTGCGGGCGGCCTGTCCAATGCGTTACCGGAGTTGGTCAACGACAGCGGGCGCGGCGCGCGCATCGAACTGCGCAAGATTCTGAACGACGATCCGGGCATGTCGCCCATGCAGCTCTGGTGCAACGAGGCGCAGGAGCGTTATGTGCTGGCGGTTGCGGGTGAGCGAGTCGCCGGGTTTGAGGCACTG
>DATMXC010000015.1:0-13307 GCA_035561915.1 Gammaproteobacteria bacterium | reverse complement strand
AAGTGCCTTGCAGGGGTTTTAGTAATGAAACGTTTCGTTCAAGGTCTTGCGAATTGTTTCCGCATCCTGCTGTCCGTAAAGGGTAGTTAGCTTTTCGCCGTTGGCGGCGAAGAAAACCAGTGCCGCGCTGTGAATATCCTGGTTATCGGCAAATGCCTTGCCTTCCGCTGTGTATACATCGGCCACTAGAAAGGTTACACGCCCTTCGTAGTCACTTCTCACTTTGTTGATTTGATCCATGAGTAATTGACTGGAGACCTGATTGTGGTCGTGGATCTGCACCACTACATTGCCGACCTTGCCGATCTGTGAGAGGTCGCGCGAATAGCCGCGCGGCAGCAGATTGATTAGAATGCCGGCGGCCACCAGTATTAGCGCAACAATGAGCAATTTTCGCCAGAGGCGGGATTTTTGCTTGAGGGATTGAGGGGTGCGGTTGGCGGGTTCCATGTGCGTCCTGATGGTTATTAATGGTTATTAAGGTAACGCCGTCATTATACTGATTCCACAATTCGATTGTGTTTTGGCCGTTGTTGGAGTTAGATAACGCTTTGGGATCAAATGAAGGTTTGATGCGCCTATGGAGCAGATGGAAAGCGGTTCTCAAGGTCAGCACAAACCATATCAGTACGTAGCCATTGCAGCCTTTTGGCTCGCCGTGGGTGGTGCGATGACGGCGACGCTGTCCGGGCTGGGATCGCGATGGGGATGGTGGGAGTTTGGAACCGGGTTTGTATTTCTTAAGTGGGCGGTCTATGCCGGTATTGCGGCCATTTTGCTGGCACTCGTGGGTCTCTTGCTGGGGTATAAGGCAGGTCGTCGGCGTGGGCTGGTCTGGGCAGGGGCTGGACTGGTGATTGCGCTTGCGGTTGTTCTGGCGCCGCTTAATTGGCTGCGTACCGCGAGTCAGGTGCCGCCTATCCACGATATTACGACGGATACGCAAAACCCTCCGCAGTTTGTGGCGGTATTGCCGCTACGCAAAAACACGCGGAATTCAGCGCAGTATGGCGGGCCGGAAGTTGCCGCCTTACAGGCCAAGGCCTATCCGCACATCGTGCCGATATTGTTGAGTATACCGCCCGGTCAAGCCTTTCAGCATGCCTTGAGCGCCGCGCGGGAGATGGGTTGGTTCATTGTGGACGAAAATCCCAGCGAAGGCCGTATCGAGGCGACCGCCACTACGCGCTGGTTCGGGTTCAAGGATGATGTGGTGATACGCATCACCCCGGCGGAGCAGGGCAGCCGGGTGGATGTGCGTTCCGTGTCGCGTGTCGGGGTGAGCGACTTGGGCACGAATGCCAGAAGGATCGAAGCCTATCTGAAAAGGCTCAATGAAATGGCGGCTTCAAGGTGATTCGGGCCGAGACCGGGCGCAACTTGCTGAGTAGCGCCCCCCGCAGGCCCTGTGATCTAACCCGCGGCTAGAGTGCGGATGCGGGCGTTTAATCTGCTCTTGTGACGAGCAGCCTTGTTTTTGGAGATGAGGCCCTTGCGCGCCATGCTGTCTATAGAGGGCACGGAAGCTTTGTAAGCGGCCGTGGCCTGGACCTTGTCGCCGCCGGCGATGGCATTGACGACCTTTTTGATGGTGGTGCGTACCATAGAGCGCATGGCGACATTATGTTGGCGGTGCTTTTCCGACTGACGCGCGCGCTTTTTTGCTTGTGGTGTGTTAGCCAAGATGTAACTCCCAAAATTCCTTAACAGAAAGTCGGTTATTATCCCAATTTTGGTCTCCCCTGTCAAAGTTAGAGTAACCTATGGCCACAGTGTCCTGGCGCGCATTAAGGCTGTGTGGGGGTAGGCTAAATTCTGAGATAATAATGACTTACCAAGATTTAGATAGAGATGACCTGCCAAAATAGCCCATCAGTTGTCCTTTCAATGGAGCATTACGCTGAGCCGACACCTCCTTAAGTCCACCGCTGTAGTGGGTTCCATGACCATGATCTCGCGTGTGTTGGGCTTTGTCCGCGACATGGTGATCGCGCGCCTGTTCGGCGCGGGGAGCGGCGCGGACGCCTTTTTTGTCGCGTTTCGCATCCCCAATTTCTGGCGGCGGCTGTTTGCCGAGGGCGCATTTTCGCAGGCCTTTGTGCCGGTGCTGGCGGAATATAAGGAACAGCGCGCCCATGAGGAGGTGCGCTTGTTGGCCGATCATGTCACGGGTGCGCTGGGTCTGGTGTTGTTCGGCGTCACCCTGCTCGGGGTGATCGCCGCGCCGTTGCTGGTGGTGATCTTCGCCCCCGGCTTTCTGGATGAGGCGGATCGCTATGATTTAACGGTGACGATGCTGCGCATCACCTTTCCCTATCTGTTGTTTGTTTCGCTGGCGGCGATGAGCGGTGCGATACTAAACACCTATGGCCGCTTCGGGGTGCCGGCCTTTACTCCGGTGTTCTTGAATCTCGCTATGATCGGTTGCGCGATCTGGCTGGCGCCGCGCCTCGAACACCCGGTGACCGCGCTCGCTTGGGGTGTGTTTCTTGGCGGCTTGATGCAACTCTTGTTTCAATTGCCGTATCTCAAGCGTCTGCGGTTATTGCCACGATTGCGTTGGGGCTGGCGAGACGCCGGTGTGCGGCGCATTATCAAGCTGATGTTGCCCGCGATCTTCGGTGTGTCGGTGACGCAGATCAATCTGTTGTTTGATACATTGATCGCTTCGTTCCTGGTGGCTGGTAGCGTATCGTGGTTGTACTACTCTGATCGGCTGGTGGAGTTTCCGCTCGGTGTGTTCGGCATTGCGCTCGCTACTGTGATGCTGCCGAATCTTTCTCGGGAGCACGCGCAGGCCTCGACGGAGAAATTTTCGCAGAGCCTGGACTGGGCGATGCGCTGGGTATTGCTGATCAGTACGCCCGCTACCATAGGGCTGGTGCTACTGGCGGGGCCGTTACTCGCTACGCTGTTTCGTTACGGCGAATTCGATGCGCACGATGTGCTAATGTCGAGCTACAGCTTGATGGCCTTCGGCGTGGGATTGCCCGCTTATATCTTTATCAAAATACTCGCGCCCGCGTTTTACGCGCGGCAGGACACGCGCACGCCGGTGCGCATCGGCGTGATTGCTATGCTGACCAATATGCTGCTCAATGTGCTGTTTGTGATTCCGCTTGCCAAATTTGGCGTGGGTCATGCGGGTATCGCCCTGGCCACGGCGCTCGCTGCGTTTCTCAATGCCGGGCTGTTGTATGGTGCGCTCCGTAAGACCGGAGCTTATCAGGCCGCGCCGGGCTGGAGGGCGTTTGCGGCGCGCATCGCGGGGGCCAATCTGATCATGGCGGCCGTGCTGTGGGTAGCGACGGGAGAGTTATCGCAGTGGTTGCACTGGCCGGCCATGACGCGCGGCGGGCACTTGGCTTTACTCGTTGCCGCCGCCGCCCTGGCGTACTTCGTCAGCTTATGGGTGTTCGGGTTGCGCGTAAAGGCCTTGATGATGAAACCAGGAAGTCGGTGATGAATGCAGGATGTCCGTTACAATAAGCGTTTTATAAATACGCGTGTGGCTACATGGAGCTTATCCGAGGTTTTTACAATCTGCGCCCTCGCCACCACGGTTGTGTGGCGACCATCGGCAACTTTGACGGAGTGCATCTCGGTCACCAGGCGGTATTAGGCCAGCTAGCCGAGAAATCGGCCGAGCTTGGATTGCCTTCCGTGGTAGTGACCTTTGAGCCGCAGCCACGTGAGTTTTTCGCGCATAGCCAGAGCCCGGCCCGGTTGACCCGGTTCCGGGAAAAAATGCAGGCCTTGCGGCGCTACTCGGTGGATCGGGTGGTGTGTCTGCGCTTCGATGAGAAACTGGCCAATATGGAGGCGCAGGAATTCATACAAAGACTGCTGGTGGAGGGACTCGGGGTGCACTATCTGGTGGCCGGCGATGATTTCCACTTCGGGCATGACCGCCGGGGAGATTTCGCCATGTTGCAAACGGCGGGCGCGCGATATGGGTTCCAAGTCGTGAACATGCACACCTTTAGTGTGGACAACATCCGCGTGAGCAGCACGCGCATTCGTGAGGCACTTGCAGCGGGTAACTTCACTACTGCGGAAAAATTATTGGGACGGCCGTACCGCATGTCAGGACGTGTGGCGCACGGTGACAAGCTGGGCAGCAGGCTCGGTTTCCCGACGGCGAATATTCATTTACACCGGAAGATGGCGCCCCTGCAAGGCGTGTTTGTAGTGGAGATGTTCGGCCTCAGCCGGGAGCCTGTTTCGGGAGCCGCCAATGTCGGTACCCGGCCCACCCTCAACGGGACGCGCTGCCTGCTGGAGGTGCATCTGCTCGATTTTAATGAGGACATCTATGGGCGCTATGTGCAAGTGGAGTTTCTGCACAAGTTGCGCGATGAGGTGCGCTATGATTCGTTGGATAAACTGAAAGACGCGATAGCCAAGGATTGCGAACAGACGCGGGAGTATTTTCGTAAAGGCAGATAAAAGGGGAAAGGAGAAAGCGAAAAGGGGATACGTGTACTACGGTAGTTTCCTTTTCCCTTGTATCTTTGCTCTTTTCCCTGTTTTTTAAGAGATCATTATGACTGATTACAAAGATACCTTGAATTTGCCGCAGACTGATTTTCCGATGAAGGCGAACTTGCCTGTGCGCGAGTTGGAGATTTTACGCCATTGGGATGAGATCGGGCTGTATGGCAAATTGCGTGAAACCGGGCGCGGGCGGGAAAAGTTTGTCCTGCACGACGGTCCGCCCTATGCCAATGGTGAGATCCATATCGGTCATGCGGTCAACAAGGTGCTCAAGGATATTATCGTCAAGGCCAAGACCTTGAGCGGGTTTGACGCGCCTTACGTGCCGGGCTGGGATTGCCACGGCCTGCCCATCGAGCTGATGGTTGAGAAAAAGATAGGTAAGGCGGGTGTAAAGGTGGATGCCAAGACCTTTCGCAAGGCTTGCCGCGAGTATGCTCATCAACAGGTAAATACCCAGCGTGAGGATTTCAAACGTCTCGGCGTGGTGGGCGATTGGGACCATCCTTATCTCACCATGGACTTCAAGTTCGAGGCCGATATCATTCGCTCACTCGGGCGTGTAATCAAGAACGGTCATGTCTACAAAGGCTTTAAGCCGGTGCACTGGTGCGTGGACTGCGGCTCGGCGCTGGCCGAGGCCGAGGTCGAATACGAGGACAAGACTTCACCCGCCATAGATGTGCGCTTTGCCGTGTGTGACGAAGCGGCATTGCTGAGTCGCTGCCGGGTAGCGCCGGAACATGAAGGGAAAGGGCCCATATCGGTAGTCATCTGGACCACTACGCCGTGGACCTTGCCGGCGAATCACGCCGTGGCGCTCAATCCGGAGTTCGATTATGTCGTCGTGCAATGCTCGGGTGAACTCGGCCCTGAGCGCCTGGTGTTGGCGGAGCGGCTGATGAAAGATGCCATGTTGCGCTATGGTATGGATGACTATCATGTGGTCGCCTATGCGCGCGGCCTGGATCTTGAGGGCGTCAAATTGCAACACCCGTTTTATGATCGGGAAGTGCCGGTCATTTTGGGCGATCATGTCACGGCCGAGGCCGGCACCGGTGCCGTGCATACCGCGCCTGGGCATGGTCAGGATGACTACGTCGTCGGTCAGCGTTACGGGTTGCCCGTGGACAACCCGGTGGGCGGTGACGGCAAGTTTTTACCCAGCACACAGTACTTCGCCGGTCTGCACGTCTGGCAGGCCAATGATGCGGTGATCGAGATGCTAAAGACGCGTGGTGCGCTGCTGCACAGTCAAGCACTGCGCCATAGCTATCCGCACTGCTGGCGCCACAAGACCCCGATTATCTTTCGTGCCACGCCGCAGTGGTTTATCAGCATGGAACAGAAAGGTCTGCGCAGTGCGGCCATGTATGCGATTGAGCAGACAAAATGGGTGCCGGATTGGGGCCGGGCGCGCATCGAGGGCATGGTGGCGGGACGTCCCGATTGGTGTATCTCGCGTCAGCGTACCTGGGGTGTGCCGATTGCGCTGTTTGTCCATAAAGAGAGCGGCGAACTGCACCCTGACACCGAGAAGCTCATCGAACAGGCCGCTAAATGGGTCGAGCGAGAAGGTATTGACGCCTGGTTTGACCTCATTCCTAAAGAGGTGTTAGGAGACGAAGCGGCGCGCTATGATAAGGTCATGGATACGCTGGATGTGTGGTTTGATTCCGGCGTCACGCACGCCTGCGTACTGGAACAGCGTGGCGAGTTGGATGGCGTGCCTGCCGATTTATATCTGGAAGGTTCCGATCAGCATCGCGGCTGGTTTCAGTCGTCCTTGCTGACCTCGGTTGCTATGCGCGGCGATGCGCCTTATAAATCCGTGCTCACACACGGCTTTGCCGTAGATGCCAAGGGTGAGAAGATGTCCAAGTCCAAGGGCAACGTGGTGGCGCCGCAGAAGGTCATCGGCGCCATGGGTGCGGACATTCTTCGTCTGTGGATTTCCTCCGCCGATTATCGTTACGAGATGAACGTATCGGACGAGATATTAAAACGCACGGCCGATTCTTACCGGCGCATCCGAAATACCGTGCGCTTTTTGCTGGCCAACCTGAATGATTTTGATCCAACCAAGGATAAACTTGATGTCGGCGCGATGCTGGATCTTGATCGTTGGGCTGTGGCGCGCGCCGATGTGCTGCAAGTCAATATCAAACAGGCCTATGATGATTTTGAATTTCACCGGATCTATCAGGAGTTGCACAATTTCTGTGTACTCGATTTGGGCGGCTTTTATCTTGACATTATCAAAGACCGCCAATACACCACGCAAAAAAACAGCAAGCCGCGGCGTTCAGCCCAAACCGCAATCTATTACATGTTGGAGGCGATGGTGCGCTGGCTTGCGCCCATTATGAGCTTTACCGCAGAGGAAATATGGCGTCATGCCCCGGGGGGCAGAGCCGCATCGGTCTTTTTGGACGGTTGGTACGAGCTGCCCGTCGTTTATCCTGAGAAGGAAGCGGAAAGACACGTGGATCTCTGGGAGCAAATCCGCGCCGTGCGTGAGGATGTCGCCCGTGAGCTTGAAAAGCTGCGCGCCGCGGGTAGTATCGGCTCTTCGCTGGACGCGGAAGTGGATCTCTATTGCGACGAGAAACTAAACGATGCGTTGACGAGTCTCGATGACGAGTTGCGTTTTGTATTGATTACGTCTTATGCTCGCGTCCACCCTGCTCAAGAACGCCCCGCCGATGCCGAACCGGCCTTAAGTCTCAGTGGCAAACTATGGATCAGGGCGATACCTTCCGAGCATGTAAAATGTGTCCGTTGCTGGCACCATCGCGAGGATGTCGGTACTTACTCCGTACATCCCGATATTTGCGCAAGATGTGTCACCAATATTACAGGCAACGGTGAAGCCAGGCACTATGCTTAAATGGTTGTGGCTGTCGTTGCTGGTGATCGTTTTCGATCAACTCAGCAAATATGTGGTCAGCGATTTTCTGCGTCTTTATGAGACAGTGGCCGTGTTGCCGTTTTTCAGTATCACGCTGCTACACAACCCCGGCGCGGCGTTCAGTTTTTTGGCGGGCGCCGGCGGCTGGCAACGCTGGCTGTTCACGGGTATTGCGATTGTAGTGAGTATTGTGATTATCGTGTGGATAAAACGTCTCCCCCCAACAGAAAAATGGCAGGCTGCAGCGCTCTCGCTCATACTCGGCGGCGCCCTAGGTAACGCGATAGATCGCTTACGCCTCGGCTATGTAGTGGATTTTCTCGATTTCTATTATCAGCGGTGGCACTGGCCGCCGTTTAATGTCGCGGATTCTGCAATAACAGTCGGGGTAGCGATATTGCTGATGGCGACATTGAGAGGAAATAAACGCGCCGCTTTAGACAGGACTTAAGTCGTTAGGCGTGATCTTAGGAGGTGATATGATTATGAATCGAAGTTGATTTATGCGCCTGCATTCTGCCCTTAAAACCGATTAGTCATTAGTGGAGGTAACCATGAGCAAGATAATAAAATTAATCCACCGAATAACACACACAATCCTGGCTGCTTGCAACGCCGTCTGCCCTAAGTGTGGTTCATCCTGCGTGAATACATTCAGTCATCAAGACGGTCAACATAGTTGTGGCGATCACTCTTGGTAAGGAGGGAGCAAGAGCTCACGTTTTGTAATGTAACATCGTTAATGCCAATGCGTTTCGAATCGGGATTGAATCCGCATGGGCAAACAAAATCCGTTTGCCCACCCTAGGGACTATCCCATTAGGGAGTATGCCATGACACAACGCAAACAGCCTTACATTGTAGACGAACAGCCCGGCGAGAAGTGGTGGTGCGCCTGTGGGCAGTCCCAGAATCAGCCTTATTGCGACGGCTCTCATGCCCGGCTCAACACCGGTATCAGTCCGATTAAAGTGGTTATAGATACGGCGAAAAAAGTAGCCTGGTGCGGCTGCAAGCAATCGGGCAATAAGCCCTATTGTGATGGAACACATAGCAAGCTCTGATGAGTCTGCGTGGGGTTAACCATATAGTGCTTAAAGTGAAAGATCTGCGCGGCGCAGATCAGTTTTACCGTGGAGTGCTGGGTATGCAGCGCGTCGGCGAGCGGCCTGGCATGTGGTTTTACCACGCCGGAGGGCACCATCACGACCTCGCGCTGGTTGAGGTTGGCCCACAGGCCGAGCCGCCTAAGCGGATGAATACCGGCCTGTTTCATTTTTGTCTGGATGTCAGTGACGAACAGGCGTTAGCGGAACTTTATGAACGGTGCGAGGCCGCTGGCGCGAAGATTCTCGGTGCGGTGGATCACACCGTCTCACGCGGGTTTTATGTGCAAGACCCCGATGGGCATGTGGTGGAGTTGGGTGTGGATGCGCCGGCTCATGAATGGTCTGACGTGGATAACCCATTTGCGCTGGATCGGGAATATATCTTGCCTGGAAGAAATAAGTAGCGTGCGCTATGCGCGCGTAAGGCAAACCGCGATTCATCGTGCGCACAGCGCACGCTACGTTTTTTTGTAACGAAAACAGTCCATGGTGTGGTCGTTGACCATGCCTACCGCCTGCATGAAGGCGTAGCAAATCGTGGGGCCGACGAATTTGAAGCCGCGCTTTTCCAGGTCTTTGCTCATGGCATCCGATTCCGCCGTCTTAGCGGGAATTTCCTTTAGGCTCTTCCAGTTGTTTTTTACCGGCTTGCCGCCGACGAATTGCCAGATATATTTATCAAAGCTGCCGAACTCTTTTTGCACAATGAAAAATGCTTGGGCATTTTGTACCGTTGCGGCGATTTTCAAGCGGTTGCGAATGATGCCTGGGTCGGCCAAGAGTTTTTTTACCTTGGCGGCGTTGTAGCGGGCGATTTTGCGCGCATCGAAATTATCGAACGCTTTGCGGTAATGGTCGCGTTTTTTGAGAATGGTGAGCCAGCTTAGGCCCGCTTGCGCGCCTTCCAGGATCAGAAGTTCGAACAGCAGGCGGTCGTCATGGACGGGTTTGCCCCACTCACGGTCGTGGTAGTCCATGTAGAGTGGATCAGTGGTGACCCAAGCACAGCGTTTCTTCATGCGTATGTCGTTTTATGCGGGGGTGTCGAAAGGTGTTTGTTCCGCCATGTGGCGATAAAAGTCTTCCAATGTGCGCCCCGGTTCAGTCTGGAAGATTTCATCCAATACCGTCAGCCCATTGATGCGGTCCAGGCGGAAATTACGAAAGTCGTCGCGCAATTCGCACCAGCCGGCAAGTGTCCATGCCGCACCCCAGTAAAACAGCGCCAGCGGATGAACGCTGCGCTCGCTGGTCGCGCCGTCCGCGCGCACGTAACCAAAGTGCACCTTGCGGTTTTGTTCGATAGCTAGGCGCAATGGGGCCATTGCCGCCGTGAGAGAGGGTGAGATGTTAAAGTCCGGCGCGTACAATGGGACTTCGACCATCTTAGCGCTTAACGCTGGCGGCAGCACCACTTGCACTTTCTCCAAAGCCTGTTCCGCGGCGCGCGCGAGTTTGCCGTCCGTCCAGCTCATCACCAGGCGTGCGCCTACCACCAGCGCCTCGATCTCCTCGTGTGTGAACATCAAGGGTGGAAGATCAAAGCCGCGCCGCAGCATGTAGCCGACGCCTGCTGCGCCGTCTATGGGTACGCCGGAGGCCATCAGGTCACGGATGTCGCGGTAAACGCTGCGCTCGGAAATTTCCAGACGCTCAGCGAGTTCGCGCGCCGTGATTGCCATGCGACGCGTGCGCAGGATTTGTATGATTCGAAACAGCCGATCCGCACGCCGCATGACGTATTACTACACGGCAGGCTATGTCGTTTTTTCTTCGGAAAATCGTGCGATGACCAAACCCGCTAGCGTCCAGCCAATAACAGTATCCAGAATAATCACGATGACGTAAGGGGTGGAAAACCCAAACCAGTTCCAGTACGGGGCATGGCTCACAAAGCCAATAATCAGGCCGACCAGTGCAATAAACAGTACCTTGCCCATGTAGCTCAGGCCTCTTGTTTGGCGCAGCAACGCAAATACCAGAAAGGCCGATATGATTTGAGTTAGCAGCCCTATACCCATCAATTTGCCCATGTTCATATCGAAGCCTTGCGGCAAGACATTGACAAACGCCGCCGTCTCACCCGGTTTGTGATCTTCCTCTGCAAAAGGTAGATAATAAATGCCTTGTTCAGGCGCATTGGCCTTGAGCACTTGGGCGACCGCCGTTTCATCGCTGAATTTGTGCGCAACCCTTTCATGCCAGGGCAATACGGCCCAGGAAACAAAGCCCCATACAAATAACACTAATCCGCCTAACACCACGGCCAGCACAGGTTTCTTCATATAGATCCCTCCTTTAAAGTTGGGTGGACCAATGGACTGCCATTACGAGCAGCCTGGTCGTTGTTATTATAACGTCTGGATTCACCGGATGCTGCGCGGTTTCATCGCGCAGCATCCGGTGGAATGATGGGTTGAGCCGACTCCGGCGTAGCAGGTGGGTGAGCGTCAAAATACTGCAATAAGTGCGAGTAGCGAAACGCAAGCTTTGTATTGAGACTGGCTCGGTGCTCAAGCAGTTGCTCGTAGACGAACTTCCTAGCGGTGGCGTAAAGCTCGGCGTGGTGACTATGACTTACCGCGTGTTGAAATTCTTCGCCGAGGTAATGTAACAACCAATAACCATCCACGTCTTGAGCAAGCATGCCTAGGCATAATTCGGCTAATTTTATGTCGATCTGCGAGAACGGGTCTTGTCCTGGATTGGCGCGGTGAGCTTGCAGAAGCTTCACTGTTTCTGAACCGACGACGATTCTAGGATATTGTGCGACCTCGCTCTCAAGCTCATACGCGCGACCCACTGCAGCGCCGTACAACTCACCGGGGTGGAGCTCGACACCCCAAGCGACTTCAATAGCGCCTCGGACTGGGCGCCGAGTTGCCAAGCCAAGCAAGCAAAGGGTTCCGGCTAAGCCAAACAACCCAAACACCCCGTTCATTCGGCACTTCACTTCTCTATCACCCAAGCACGCGAATGACACCAAACCATCCGACCATCGCTGTGTCGTTACTCGCGTGCGTTGCATCTCGTCCCAGAGGGCATGCTGTTCTGGAGGTAGTGCGGCTCGAAAAGGAGATTCTGGGTCTGGGTTAAGTATGCCATACAGCATGTCTTCAGCTCGGCTCTGGAGTTTAGTGATCGCTCCAATGCTCTCTCTCAATATCGCGTTGAGTTTCTTCCGCTCATCCTCCGACTCGAACGGGGGCAGCAACCCTTGACCCTGCAAAGCGGCTCTTTGCCCCAGCAGATCAATAAAACTGACGCAATAGTTGCCAACCAACAAGTCAGAATCTAAGTTCTCTGGCGCGATGCTCATGGGATGTTGTGAAATGTCCAACTAAAAATAGCCATTCTATATGACGCATAATTTTACGTCATATTTAAACGTGAAGCGCTAGTAAGTCAGGTTGAGTGGCGTGCCAGGAGTGTGCTCGCGCGTAGCTGATAAATGACGCGGTTTGTGCAATGGCGAAGCGGACGGTCGTTTGGATATGGGGCAGTCCCTCATCCGGCCCTTCGGGCCACCTTCTCCCGCAAGCGGGAGAAGGGAGTCAGCGCGACCTTCGGCCGCAGGTTCACGGGTAGGGAGTAATCTTTGTTTTCCTGGCTCTCAGCGCGATCCCGTAGGCCTTTTGCGCCCAATCTCGCATGGCCTCCGGTTCTTCGAAGACTTCTGGCGGAGCTTCGAAGTATTGCAGGGTGACGGTTTTTCTGCGCGCAATATAGGTAAACGGACTCAAGCCTTTAGCCTCAAATTCAGCGCGAGTCGTGAAGTCTGCTTTGAAGTACAGTCTGTCGTCGGCAATGATGGCAAACATGCAGTCGTCTTGATAGATGCCGTGGCCGCCGAACATAGCGCGTGCGCGCACTCTGCCGAGAGGTGCCATGTGTTCGATGACAAATTCTACAAACTCGCTGCGCTGAGTCATGGCTAGGCTAGTATCTCCGTGCCGAAAGGGTTGTCGAGTGCGATGAGCCAGTTGCCATCGGGCTGACGCCGGAAGACGTCTGAGGAGAGGCCACCCAGTTGCACGGGGTTTCCGGCAGGGTCTGTTCCGCGCATAGTCCAACGCGAGCAGTAAAGTGCCACACCGTCAGCCTCCATGATTTTATACGCTTCGGTCGTAATCGTCGGCTTTAACGCCACGAATCCCGCGAGCGCTTCGCGTAGCGCTTGAGTTCCTGTAGCCACGACGCCGGGTTGGACGACGAGGGATGCCTTCGGCTCATACATACTCAGCGCCGTTTCAAGGTCGCCCCGGTTCATGGCGTTGACGAAGTGTGTGACGGTATCAAGCGGGCTGGAAGTTTTCATGTTGGTTCCTTATGGTGGTTGATAGACGTGTGCAGTCTATCCGCCTGCTCCTGACAGCCTGCTGTCAGGAGCGTGGTAATCGCCACTACTTGCATTCTTGAGCGTACACGGTAACCTAGCATCCATGCGAGTCAAATTCACCAAAATGCATGGGCTGGGCAATGATTTTGTGGTAATAGACGCCATCAACCAGCCCGTTACCCTTACTCCTGAGCAGGCGCGCTTTATCGCAGATCGGCATTTCGGCGTTGGTTGCGATCAGGTGTTGTTGATTGAGCGGCCACGCACGCCTGATGTGGATTTTGCCTACCGCATTTATAATGCCGACGGCGGTGAGGTGGAGCAGTGCGGCAACGGCGCGCGCTGTTTCGCACGCTACGTGCGCGACCAGGGATTGACCACCAAAAACGAACTCGTCGTGGAGACGATGTGCGGTGTGATCCGGCCCCGCATCGAAACCGATGGACAGGTG
>DATMXC010000014.1:0-6681 GCA_035561915.1 Gammaproteobacteria bacterium | reverse complement strand
GTGCTGATAATAGTTTTTGAATTCATGTTTTCTCTGCGTCCTCTGCGGTGACTATTTAATCAGTTTTAACCTATCCCTTCACCCGGCTGATGCGCACCACCACCGGCAAGGCACGCAGCCGCCGCATGATGCGGGCGAGGTGCAGGCGGTCATGCACCGCGAGGGTAAAGGTAATCGCCGTATACATTCCGTCGTGTTCCTCGATGCTGACATTTTCGATGTTGGCGCCCAATTTCGCAATGGAGGCCGCGACCGTCGCCAGCACACCACGCTGGTTGGCGACTTCCACGCGAATCTCGACAGGATATTCGCCCTCGATCTTCTCCGCCCACTGCACGTCCAGCCACTTCTCGGGATGCTTACGGTATTCGGAGACGTTCTTGCAGGATTTGGTGTGGATCACGATGCCGCGTCCGGCGCTGACAAAGCCCAGGATCGGGTCGCCGGGGATCGGCCAGCAGCACTTGGCGAAAGTGACCACCATCCCCTCCGTGCCTTTAATCACCAGCGGCCGCGCGGAGGGCCGCCGGGCCTTCTTGTCCGCTTTGCCGGGCAGCTCCACTTCAGGCGACAGCGAGCGCGCCACCAGTTGCGCCATGCGGTTGCCGAGCCCGATTTCCTCCAGCAGGTCGTCCAGCGTCTTGAGCTTATATTGTTTGAGTACTTCTTTGATGCGCGCCGGGGTGAGCTTGTCGAGCGAGAGTTCGTAGATATCGAGTTCCATGTCTAACAACCGTCGGCCGAGTTCGACGGACTCGTCGCGCTTCAGGTTCTTGAGGAAATGCCGGATGGTGGCGCGCGCCTTGGCGGTGGCGACGAAGTTGAGCCAGGCCGGGTTGGGCCGTGTGGTTTTTGAAGTGATGACCTCTACCGACTGGCCGTTGGCGAGCGTTGTGCTCAAGGGCGCGGGTCGCCGGTCTATCTTGGCCGCTACACAGGTATTGCCGACGTCGGTGTGCACCGCGTAGGCGAAATCCACCACCGTCGCGCCGCGCGGCAACTGCATGATCTCGCCCTTGGGCGTGAACACGTATACTTCGTCGGGAAACAGATCTATCTTGACGTTTTCCAGAAACTCCAGCGAGTTGCCCGCGTTCATCTGCATCTCCAGCAGACCACGCAGCCATTCGTGTGCGCGTTGCTGCGCACTACTGCTGGCCTCGCCCGCCTTGTACAGCCAGTGCGCGGCGATCCCCGCCTCGGAAATGCGATCCATGTCGCGGGTGCGGATCTGCACCTCGATCGGCACCCCGTAGGGCCCGAACAGGGCGGTGTGCAGCGATTGATAGCCGTTGGCCTTGGGGATGGCGATGTAGTCCTTGAACTTGCCCGGCACCGGCTTATAAAGATTGTGCACCGCGCCGAGCACGCGGTAACAGGTGTCCACCGTATCCACGATGATGCGGAAGCCGTAGACATCGGTGACATCGGCGAAGGACAATTTTTTATCGAGCATCTTGCGATAGATGCTGTACAAATGTTTTTCGCGCCCCGATACTTCACCGTCCAGCTTCTCTTCTCGCAGCCGGCGCTTGATTGCGTTTTCAATCTTGCGCACCACCTCTTTACGGTTGCCGCGCGCCTTCTTCACCGCCTCGGTGAGGATGCGATAGCGCATCGGATAAAGCGAGGCGTAGCCCAGATCCTCCAGCTCCAGACGCAGGGTGTTCATGCCCAGACGGCTGGCGATGGGCGCGTAGATCTCCAGGGTTTCGCGGGCGATGCGGCGGCGCTTGTCGAGCGGCATCGCGCCCAAGGTGCGCATGTTGTGCAGGCGGTCGGCGAGCTTGACCAGGATGACGCGGATGTCGCGCACCATGGCAAGCAGCATCTTGCGGAAGTTTTCGGCCTGCGCCTCGGCGTGCGTCTCGAAATGGATATGGGTGAGTTTGCTCACCCCATCCACCAGTTCGGCCACATCGGCGCCAAACTCCTTGACCAGTTGTTCCTTGGCCGTGGGGGTATCTTCGATGACGTCGTGCAGCAGAGCAGCCAGGATGCTTTGGTGATCCATGTGCATCTCGGCCAGAATGCGCGCCACCGCGAGCGGGTGGTAGATGTACGGTTCGCCGGATAGTCGCTGCTGGCCTTCGTGGGCGCGCGCGCCGAACTGGTAGGCGCGCTGGATCTCTGCTATCTGAGCCGGGTCAAGATAGGTCTCGAGGAGGGCGGTGAGATCCTTGATAAGAAACATGTACGCCTCCCGGCAGCGTAACGAAATCCAGGGGCCCCTGTTGACTCCCGGATTTCATTTTAGCGCATGAGGACTATGCGCTAGATTTCTTCGTCGGCCTGCTGCGCGACGTGCGGGGCGGGCGGCGGCGGCGGGGGCTCAGGCAACGGCTCGTCCAGTATGGTGCGGTCTATGTTGCCCAGGGCGATCTCGCGCAGGGCGACCACAGTGGCCTTGTCGTTATCCCAGGGCACCGTCGGCTGTACACCCATTGAAAGCGCGCGCGCCCGCTTGGCGGCGACCAGGACGAGCTGGAAACGGTTATCTACATTTGCAAGACAATCTTCTACAGTGACACGTGCCATAATTGACTCCAAAGTTACAACGTAAAGCCTATAAAGCCCACTAGTATACTAATAATTCAGCCAAGAGTCGCCGTAAGCGTGCGCCTTGCGGCTCCCTTCTTAAACGCCGGGCGCGGAAGATGGCCTGCATGTCGGCGACGGCGGTCTGAAAATCGTCGTTGAGCACCAGGTAATCGAACTCATTCCAGTGGGAGATTTCGTTAGTCGCCGCCTGCATGCGCCGGGCGATCACCTCGTCGTCGTCCTGGCCGCGGGCTCGCAGGCGCTGTTCGAGCACGGCGCGTGAGGGCGGCAGGACGAAGATGCTCACCGCCTCGGGGAATGACTGTGCGATCTGGCGTTTGCCCTGCCAGTCT
Organism: Gammaproteobacteria bacterium; assembly: GCA_035561915.1. Lineage (GTDB taxonomy): Bacteria > Pseudomonadota > Gammaproteobacteria > SURF-13 > SURF-13 > JACPZD01. The sequence goes on along the minus strand of DATMXC010000014.1, from coordinate 3,787 downwards.
ATCTCCAGGATGATGTCTATGCCCTGTAGCAGGCGCTCCGTGACCCAGGCGCGCGAGGTGCCGTAGCAGTGTCCGAACACCTCGGCATGCTCCAGAAACACGCCGGAGTCGCGCAGCGTATCGAACCGCGCCTGATCCACGAAGTGATAGTCCACGCCCTGCTGTTCGCGCGGGCGCATGGGACGGGTCGTATAAGAGACCGAAACCTGCAAATTGGGCGTTGATTCGAGCAGCGCCTTGACCAGGCTCGACTTGCCGCCACCGGAGGGCGCGGCGATGATATACAGCGTGCCTTGCATACCCATTACTCGATATTCTGTATTTGTTCGCGCATCTGCTCGATGAGCACCTTAAGCTCGATGACGGCGCGCGCAATGTCATGATCCGTGGATTTCGCACCCAGGGTATTGGCCTCGCGGTTCAGCTCCTGCATGAGAAAATCCAGCCGCCGCCCCACTCCGGCGTCTTCACTGGCGATCCGGCTCACCTCCTGGATATGCATAGCAAGACGCTCCAGCTCCTCGTCCACATCCATCTTTTGCGCGAGGTTCACCAGCTCTTGCTCCAACCGCGCGGGATCGAGCTCGGCCCGCAACTCGCCTAAGCGTTCCAGCAGCCGGGCGCGCTGTTGCGCCATGATCTGCGGCAGGCGTCCGCGCACCAGTTGTACCAGCTCGAGCATTGCGGCGCAGCGTTGCTCAATCATTGCCCGCAGCTTGACGCCTTCGCGCGCGCGCATCGTCAGCAATTCCTTGAGGGTGTCGTCGAGCAGCGCCAGGGCATCGCTGCTCAAGCGTTCCGAAGATGCTTCGGTCGGGTACACCACCCCCGGCCAGCGCAACACATCCAGCGGGCTGACGGCGGCGGGGCTGTCGAGCTCAGCGCCGATCTGCCGGGCCGCCGCGACCAGTTGCCGTACCAAACCTTCGTTGATCCGCAGCGGCGCCGCGACCCCCACTGCGCCCGGCCCCGTTCGCAAGCGGAGCTGGCAATCCAGCTTGCCGCGCTTGACGGTCGCCGCAATTTTTTCACGAACAGCCACTTCCAGCGCGCGCAAATCCTCGGGTAGGTGCAGGGTGACTTCAAGATAACGGTGATTGAGCGAGCGCACCTCCCAACACAGGATGCCCTCCTCCACCTGGCGCTGCTGCCGCGCAAAGGCGGTCATGCTGTGCAACATGGCGATAAGCCCCGGCTGATAACTGCGCATACTATATAGGGGCTGGAGGCTAAAAGTAAGGCGTAAGGGGTGAGGAGTGAGGCGTGAGGGGAAGCAGCTATTGCGCCTCACCCCTAACGCCTCACCCCTCACCGATGTTAAGCTACGCACCCTCAACAAAGGAAACCGTATGCGCCCCAGCGGCCGTCCCCCCAATCAATTACGCGACATCAAACTGACGCGGAACTACACCAAACACGCCGAGGGATCGGTGCTGGTCGAGTTCGGCGATACTAAAGTCCTCTGCAATGCCACCGTGGAGGAAAAGGTGCCCTCCTTTCTCAAGGGCAAGGGCAAAGGTTGGGTGACCGCCGAATACGGCATGTTGCCGCGCTCCACCGGCAAACGCATGGATCGCGAGGCGAGCCGTGGCAAGCAGGGCGGCCGTACCCTGGAGATCCAGCGCCTCATCGGTCGCTCCCTCAGGGCCGTGGTGGATCTGTGCGCTCTGGGTGAGCGCAGCCTCACCGTAGACTGCGACGTCATCCAGGCCGACGGCGGCACGCGCACCGCCTCCATCACCGGCGGCTACGTCGCGCTGGTAGATGCCGTTAACCACCTGCGCACCCAGCGTCTCCTGACACGTGATCCGATTCACGGCTTTGTGGCCTCGGTTTCGGTCGGCATTTTCAAGGGAGTCCCGGTGCTGGACCTCGATTACATCGAGGACAGCGAGGCCGAGACCGACATGAACGTGGTGATGAACGAGGCCGGCCATTTCATCGAAGTGCAAGGCACCGCCGAAGGCCACGCCTTCCGTATGGACGAACTGAACGCCATGCTGGATCTCGCCAAGCACGGCATCACCGAGTTGATAAAAAGGCAGCGGACGGTATTGGGCGTATGAGTGCGGGTGTAGGTGCGAATTCACTCGCACAGGTTTTTGCATCATGAAACGCATCGTTCTTGCCAGCAATAATCCCGGCAAACTGCGCGAGATCCAGGCGCTCGCCGCCGGCAAGCTGGAGTTACTGCTGCAATCCGATTTTGCCGTCCCGGAGGTCGAGGAGACGGGCCTGAGCTTCGTCGAAAACGCCATCCTCAAGGCGCGTCACGCCGCACGCCACACCGGCCTGCCCGCCCTCGCCGACGACTCCGGCCTCGAAGTGGACGCCCTCCACGGCGCCCCCGGTATCCGCTCCGCACGTTACGCAGGCCCCGGTGCGAGCGATACAGGAAATCTGCAAAAACTATTGCAGGATCTCGCCGATATTCCCGAACACCAACGCCGCGCCCGCTTTCAATGCGTGGTTGTCTACATGAAGCATGCCGAGGACGCTACACCCATCATTTGTCAGGGTACTTGGGAAGGCCGCATCCTCACCACCCCGCGCGGCGAAAATGGCTTCGGCTACGACCCGGTATTCTACGTTCCTACCCACCACTGTTCCTCCGCCGAGCTGCCGCCCGCCGTCAAAAACACCCTCAGCCACCGCGGGAAGGCGCTGCGCCAGTTTTTCACCGCGCTCGATTGCTGATTCGCCGACACCGGCGGTTGTGACAGATGTTCAACTTCACCACCCTACCCCCACTAAGCCTCTATGTGCATCTCCCGTGGTGTGCGCGCAAATGCCCGTATTGCGACTTCAATTCGCACGAACAAGGCGTTGAACTTCCCGAGCAGAAATACGTAGATGCCCTGATCGCCGATCTGGAACACGACCTGCCGCGCATCTGGGGACGCAGCGTGAGCACCATCTTCATCGGCGGCGGCACACCCAGCCTGTTTTCGCCAGAGGCGCTCGACAGCCTGCTGGTGGCATTACGCACGCGGCTCAAATTCAGTCCTACGGCCGAGATCACCCTGGAGGCCAACCCCGGCAGCAGCGAATACGCGAAGTTCAAAGAATTCCGTGCGCTCGGCATCAATCGTTTATCCATCGGCGTGCAAAGCTTTAACGAAGACCGACTCCAGGCCCTAGGCCGTATCCATGGGAGACGCGAGGCCATCGCCGCCGCTGAGGCCGCCCATGCCGCTGGTTTCGACAATTTCAACCTCGACCTCATGTACGGTCTGCCGGATCAAACCCTGGCCCAGGCGCTTACCGATCTCAGCACCGCATTTGCCCTCGAGCCCACGCATCTCTCACACTACCAGCTCACTATCGAACCCAACACCTGGTTTTATCGGCACCCGCCGCGGTTGCCGGACGATGATCTGATCTGGGACATGCAAATCCAATCTCAGGCGCAGATTAAAGAGCACGGTTATGAGCACTATGAGGTCTCGGCCTACGCCAAGCCCGGCCGCACCTGCCGCCACAACGTGAACTATTGGGAGTTCGGCGATTATTTGGGAATAGGCGCCGGCGCGCACAGCAAGATAACCGATGCCTCCCAGCAGCGCATCACGCGCTTTTGGAAACAGAAACAACCGAAGGCCTACCAGGACAGCGCAGGAAGCCCCGCCTGTATTGGTGAAGAGACCACACTCAACCCAAGCGACGCGGCCTTTGAATTCATGTTGAATGTATTGCGTCTAAACGGCGGATTTGCCACCCGCCTGTTCACCGAACGCACCGGGCTGCCTCTCTCTCTCGTCGAACAGCCACTCAAACAGGCCGAGCA
>DATMXC010000013.1:0-4299 GCA_035561915.1 Gammaproteobacteria bacterium | reverse complement strand
ATTGATCCGCTGGACGGCACCACCAACTTTCTGCACGGCTTCCCGCAGTTCGCCGTGTCCATCGCTGTGCAGCATAAAGGCGAGCTTGAGCACGCGGTGGTCTACGATCCCTTACGTCAGGAACTCTTCACCGCAAGCCGGGGCGCGGGGGCGAAACTGAATGATCGCCGCCTCCGGGTCACCAAGGCCAAGGGGCTGGACGGGACGCTGCTCGGCACCGGTTTTCCGTTCCGCAAAACCGAACACCTGGACACCTATCTTCACATGTTCAAGGAACTCACGCTACTCACCGCCGGTATCCGCCGCGCCGGTTCTGCGGCGCTCGATCTCGCCTATGTGGCGGCGGGCCGTCTGGACGGTTTTTGGGAGATCGGCCTCGCGCCTTGGGATATGGCGGCGGGCGCCTTGCTCATCACAGAGGCGGGCGGTATGGTGGGCGACTTCGGCGGAGGACAGGATTTTTTGACTACCGGCAACATCGTGGGCGGCAGTCCCAGGGTCTACAAGGCCCTCCTTAAAACCCTTCATCCCCACCTCACTACGGGGCTGGAAAAATAGCGCTGTTTATTTGAAAAATCTGTGGGATAATTTTAGGTTGGTAGGTTAGCAATCAGAGTGAGGGTGCGCTATGGACGACAACAAGAAAAAGGCCTTGAGCGCGGCGCTCGGCCAGATTGAAAAGCAATTCGGCAAGGGCGCGGTGATGCGCATGGGTGACGCGGGCATGGTGCGGGACGTGGAGGCTGTCTCCACCGGCTCGCTCGGTCTGGACATCGCGCTCGGCATCGGCGGCCTGCCGCGTGGCCGAGTTGTGGAAATTTACGGCCCGGAGTCGTCCGGCAAGACCACTCTCACCCTGCAAGTCATCGCCGAGGTGCAGAAGCTGGGCGGCACCGCCGCGTTCGTGGACGCCGAGCACGCGCTCGACCCGCAATATGCGCAGAAGCTCGGCGTGAACGTGGACGATCTGCTGGTCTCGCAGCCTGACACCGGCGAACAGGCGCTGGAAATCACCGACATGCTGGTGCGCTCCAGCGCCGTAGACATCGTGGTGATAGACTCGGTCGCCGCGCTCACCCCCAAGGCCGAGATCGAGGGCGAGATGGGCGATTCGCACATGGGCCTGCAGGCGCGCCTCATGTCGCAGGCGCTCAGAAAACTCACCGCCAACATCAAACGTTCCAACACGCTGGTGATCTTTATCAACCAGATCCGCATGAAGATCGGCGTGATGTTTGGCAACCCCGAGACCACCACCGGCGGCAATGCCCTCAAGTTCTACGCCTCGGTACGCCTCGACATCCGCCGCATCGGCTCCATCAAAAGGGGTGACGAAGTCATCGGCAGCGAGACGCGCGTCAAGGTCGTCAAGAACAAGGTCGCTCCGCCGTTCAAGCAGGCCGAGTTCGAAATCCTCTATGGCGAGGGCATCTCACGTGAAGGCGAAGCCATCGAACTGGGCGTACAGGCCGGCATCGTGGAAAAATCCGGCACGTGGTACAGCTACGGCAGCAACCGCATCGGCCAGGGCAAGGACAACGCACGCACCTTCCTGAAGGAACACCCCGAGATCGCGCGCGAGATCGAAGATCAAATCCGCGCCAAGCTGATTACCAAACCCGTCCTGAGTGAAGCGGAGCCTGCCGAGGTTGAGGGCTGATATTTTACAGTACGCCGTAAGTTTGCTTGCCCGGCGCGAGCACAGCACTCTCGAATTGCAGCGCAAATTACTTGCCAAGGGCTTTCCCGAGCCGCTCATCGAAGCGACACTGCAACGGCTTTCCGCCGATAAGCTACTCAGCGATGAACGCTTCGCCGAGGCCTATGTCCAATCTCGTATGAATAGAGGTTTTGGGCCACTGCGCATCGAGGCTGAATTGCGCGAACGAGGAACACCCGCAGACCTGATTAAGGCGTGGGTAACCCCAAACGCCCAATCCTGGCGTGAGCAGGCGCGCGTGACCTGGCGCAAGCGTTTTGGGAAAGAGCCCAAGGACTATCAGGAACGCGCGCGGCAAATGCGTTTTCTGCAACAGCGCGGTTACACGACCGATCAGATCAATGGCGTATTCAAGGGTGCCTCTAAAAATGATGGATTTTGATTCAAGACAAGGCGTAGCGCCGTCGAGCAGCACAGCATACACGCCAGTATGTGATCAGCGCAGACAAGCTGCAACGCGGTATTGAATCAAAAGATGCATTTTTAGAGGTGCCCGCAAGAACTATGATGACCAGTAGCGATTTACGCAAGGCCTTTCTGGATTACTTCCATAAGCACGGTCATACCATCGTGCCGAGCAGTCCACTCATCCCGGCCAACGACCCCACCCTGCTGTTCACCAATGCCGGCATGGTGCAATTCAAAGAGGTGTTCCTCGGCCTCGACCAGCGCCCCTACCAACGCGCCGTTAGCAGCCAGCGTTGCGTGCGCGCAGGTGGCAAACACAATGATTTGGAAAATGTCGGTTACACCGCGCGCCATCACACCTTCTTCGAGATGCTGGGCAATTTCAGTTTCGGCGATTATTTCAAGCGCGAGGCCATAGGCTATGCCTGGCAGTTCTTGACTCAGACCCTCAAGCTGCCGCCGGAGAAACTGTGGATCACCGTGTACGAGGAAGACAACGAGGCCGCCGACATCTGGCTCAATGAGATCAAGACGGACCCCAAGCGCTTCTCGCGCTGCGGGATGAAGGACAACTTCTGGTCCATGGGCGACACCGGCCCGTGCGGCCCTTGCTCGGAGATCTTCTACGATCACGGCCCCGGCGTAAAAGGCGGCCCACCGGGCAGCAAGGAATCGGACGGCGACCGTTACGTCGAGATCTGGAATCTGGTGTTCATGCAATACAACCGCAGCGCGGACGGCACGCTCACCCCGCTGCCACACCCGTCGGTGGACACCGGCATGGGTCTCGAACGTCTCGCCGCCGTAATGCAAGGCGTGCACAGCAACTACGAGATAGACCTGTTCCGCAATCTCATGCAGGCCGCCGCCGCGCTGGCCGATATAACCAACCTCGACAACAGCTCGCTGCGGGTGATCGCCGATCACATCCGCGCCTGCTCTTTTCTGGTGCTGGACGGCGTGGTCCCTTCCAACGAAGGACGCGGCTATGTGTTGCGCCGCATCATGCGCCGCGCGCTGCGGCATGGGCATAAATTAGGCCTCGTCGAACCCTTTTTTCACAAACTGGTTGCGCCGCTGGCCAAGGAAATGGGCACGGCGTATCCGGAACTGCCCAAGGCCCAGACGCAGATCGAGCGCGTCTTGCGTCAAGAGGAAGAGCGTTTCGGGCAAACCCTGGAACAGGGCCTGCGCATTTTGGAAGCCGACATCGCCGCACTGAACGACGATCTCATTGCCGGCGAAACCGTGTTTCGTTTGTATGATACCTACGGCTTTCCGGTGGACCTCACCGCCGACATCGCGCGCGAACGCGGGCTGCGTATAGACATGGCCGGTTTTGAACAGGAGATGTCACAACAGCGCGATCGGGCGCGCGCCGCGAGTCACTTCAGCGCGGTACAGGTGGAGCAGGCCGAGGGAGTGGAAACCGACTTCACCGGTTACGAGACCTTGACGGGACAGGGACAGCTCGTCGCGTTGTATATAGATGGCAAACCGGCCACCGAGGTCACCTCCGGACAGCACGCCGCGATGATACTGGATCGCACACCCTTCTACGCCGAGTCGGGCGGACAGGTCGGCGACCGCGGTTATTTGCACAAGACCAATGCCACGTTTGAAGTCCAGGACACGCGCAAACACGGCGCCGCGCACGCCCACTACGGCGTGCTCAAGTCCGGCCACATCAAGCTCGGCGATCACCTGCAAGCCCAGGTGGACGGGCAGGCCCGCATCGAGACCGCCTACAACCACTCCGCCACTCACCTGCTGCACGCCGCACTGCGCCGCGTGCTGGGCGAACACGTCCAGCAAAAGGGGTCGCTGGTGGATGCAGAACGCCTGCGCTTTGATTTCGCACACTTCGAACCGCTGACGGCGGAGCAGATCAAGGAGATCGAGCACTTGGTCAACGCCCAGATCCGCGCCAATAACGCCGTCGAGACACGCATCATGTCCATAGACGAGGCCATGAAGAGTGGCGCACTTGCGTTGTTTGGCGAAAAATACGGCGAACAGGTGCGCGTGCTGCGCATGGGCGATTTCTCGACCGAACTGTGCGGCGGCACGCACGTGAGCCGCAGCGGGGACATCGGACTCTTCAAGATCGTCAGCGAAGGCGGTGTCGCCGCGGGCGTGCGCCGCATCGAGGCGGTCACCGGCGAGGCGGC
>DATMXC010000012.1:0-9381 GCA_035561915.1 Gammaproteobacteria bacterium | reverse complement strand
CTTGGTCGCGGCGGTCAGCATTGCTCTGGCGGAGCAGCACGGGCGCGATGTGCCTTATGCCTTTAACCGCAAAGAGGCCAAAGATCACGGCGAGGGGGGCATCACCGTCGGCGCACCGCTCACAGGCAGGGTGCTGATTGTTGATGACGTGATTACCGCGGGGACCTCAGTGCGGGAGTCCGTGGAGATCATCACGGCTACCGGGGCAAAGGCTGTAGGGGTCGCGATAGCCCTGGATCGTCAGGAGCGCGGCCAGGGCGAACTGTCGGCCATTCAGGAGGCAGAGGCTCTTTATCTGCTAAAAGTAGTGAATATCGTCAATCTTGATGTTATAATCGGCTATCTAACTCATCAGCCAGATTGCCAAGTGGCCTTAGGCAAGATTCATGCCTATCGAAAACAATATGGGACGTGATTTGGATAGACGCACCCGGCGCATTGCACTATAGTATGTTCAACTTTATAGGCTATTGGAGCACTACATGATAGACGGTGTATTAAACCTTTCCCTTTGGGGCTATGTCGCGGCGGCGCTGCTCATGACCCACATCACCATCGCGGGCGTCACTATCTACCTGCACCGCCACCAGACGCATCGCGGGCTGGACTTGCACCCCATCCCCAGCCACTTCTTCCGCTTCTGGCTGTGGCTGAGCACCGGCATGGTAACCAAGGAATGGGTAGCGATACACCGCAAGCATCACGCCAAGGTGGAAACCAAAGACGATCCTCACAGCCCGCAGGTCTATGGCATCCGTAAGGTATTCTGGCAGGGCGCCGAGCTGTACCGCGCTGAATCCAAAAACCAGGAAACCCTCGACAATTACGGCCACAATACGCCTGATGACTGGCTGGAACGCAATGTCTACACCAAGCACTCCGCTATGGGTGTCGCCATTATGTTTGTGATTGACCTGGTGCTGTTCGGTCTGCCGGGTATTACCATCTGGGCGGTGCAAATGGCCTGGATACCGGTCACCGCCGCAGGCGTCATCAATGGCGTCGGTCACTGGTGGGGTTACCGCAACTATGAATGCGCGGACGCCTCGAGAAATATCGTGCCGTGGGGCATCCTCATCGGCGGCGAAGAACTGCATAACAATCATCACTCCTTCGGCAGTTCCGCCAAGCTCTCCTCCAAGTGGTGGGAATTCGACATCGGCTGGCTGTACATCCGCATCCTGGAGATACTGGGTCTGGCGCGCGTGAAGAAGGTCGCGCCCGAACCGATCATGGTGGCCGCCAAGCCCATGATAGACATGGATACCGTGAGGGCTGTCATCACCCACCGCTTCCGGGTAATGGCGCACTACGCTGAAGACGTGCTGGGGCGCGTGCACAAGGAGGAGGTACGCCTCGCCAATGGGACGTACCGCGCGATGTTAAAACGCGCCAAGGCCCTACTCGTGCGCGAGGAATCGCTCATGAATGAAGAGGCCAAACACCGGTTACAGAGCGTGTTGAGCGTCAGCCAGCGGTTGGAAATCGTGTATCAATACAAACAGCGTCTGCAGGAAATCTGGCTGCGCTCCACCGCGACGCAGGAGCATCTGCTGCATGCCCTGCAGGAGTGGTGCAAACAGGCTGAGGCGACCGGCATACAAGCCTTGCAGGACTTCGCTCAACGGCTACGCGGTTATTCCTTGCAACCGGCCTGAGTTAGCAGTACGACGGAAAATAAAAAACCCGCCAACAGGCGGGTTTTTTTATGGGCTAGAGGACACCAAGCCTACTTAATCTTGGCCTCTTTGTAGAGCACATGCTTGCGGATCACCGGATCGTATTTCTTGGCCTCCATCTTGTCCGGCATGGTGCGCTTGTTCTTGGTGGTCGTGTAGTAATGGCCCGTGCCGGCGCTGGAAACGAGCTTAATCTTGTCGCGCATAACGTTATCCCCTAGACCTTTTCGCCACGGCCGCGCATATCAGCGAGCACGTGGTCAATGCCGTGTTTATCAATGATGCGCATCGCATTCGAGGTAAGCCTCAGGCGCACCCAGCGATTTTCGCTCTCCACCCAAAAGCGGTGGCTATGCAAATTAGGCAAGAAGCGGCGCTTGGTCTTGTTGTTGGCGTGGGACACGTTGTGCCCCTTCAAAGGGCGTTTACCCGTAACCTGACATACTCTGGACATACACTCTCACTCACAAGCAATTAAGCTGCGTAGTTTATAACAAAACCCAGGGATATTCAAAGTACCCCTACATAAGCCCCCGCTCGGCCAGTGACACCGCACGCCCGTCGCCGATGATGAAGTGATCCAATACCCGAATATCCACCAGCCCCAGAGCCTCTTTCAGACGATGGGTAATCAGGCGGTCAGACTCGCTGGGTTCGGCCACGCCGGAGGGGTGGTTATGGGCCAGAATCACAGCCGCGGCGTTGTGCGCCAGCGCGCGCTTGACCACCTCGCGGGGGTGTACGCTGGTGCCGTCTATCGTGCCGTGAAACAGTTCATCGAGGCTGATGACGCGATGCCGGCTGTCAAGAAACAGGCAGGCGAACACCTCATGGGCATAGCCACGCAATCGTGCCTTGAGGTAATCACGGGTGTCATCGGGGTTGGATAGGGCATCGCCGCGGGCGAGGGTCTCGAGTAGATGACGGCGGCCCATCTCCAACACGGCCTGAAGCTGTGCGTACTTGGCGACACCCAGGCCGTGCTCCGCGCAAAAGCGCTCACTTTCCGCCTCCAGCAACGGGCGCAGACCTCCGAAGGCGGCAAGCAGCTCGCGGGCGAGATCCACTGCGGTCTTGCCGGCCACGCCAGTGCGTAAAAAGATGGCCAGCAATTCGGCGTCGGACAGGGCGCCGGGGCCGCGCAGCAGCAGCTTCTCGCGTGGGCGTTCCTCGGAAGGCCAATCTGTGATGGACATGGTAGTTTTTAGAATCTTTGACTGGGCGCGCTCAGCCCGATTCGTTAGGCTACCTCAGCCACGCCAATTTGTCAGGACATAACCAAGATTGAAAACGTAGTTAACTGTCGGGAATTTTTACAGTTGGCTTGGCTAATTATTGGCAGTATATTTTAAGTAACTGTTAAATTTATGTTTTTTTATGATGGAATGAAAATTGCCCATTGCATGAAATAGCATGTCATTTAAATGACACATGATAAATAGACATCTCAATACCTTTAATGAGGGGGTGTCAAAATATTGTTATACTTTTACGAGCGCATGGACTGTTTCGGTGGTCATGCGAACATTAGGTATCTAAGTGAGCACGACCGCCCCAAAAGGCATCGGAATGACAGTACAGCACCCTGACCATGAAGCGGAACAGCTGGATGCCTTACGCCGTTTCAACATTCTGGATACCGCCCCTGAGGAGGTCATTGAGGATTTCCTCCGGCTCGCCTCGCACATTTGCAGGACGCCGATCTCCTTTATCACCCTCGTTGATGCCCGCCGCCAGCGGTCTATATCCAGGCCCCACCCGCTTACCCCTGTAGGCCCTCGGGATGCGACGTTCTGCGCCCCTTCGGGAGCACACTCCGATATTTTTATCATCCCCGATGCGCTCCTCGACGATCGCTACGCCACCAACCCCTTCGTAAGTTCCGAACCCAACATCCGCTTTTACACGGGCGTTGCGTGGGCTACACCCAAGGGAGATACGTTAGGGACATTGTGCGTGGTGGACCATGTCCTCGGTGGGCTCGATAAGGACCAGCAAGAGGCCTTGCATGCCTTGGGCCGGCAGATCGTGAGCCAGCTCGAGCTACGCAGAGGTATGGATGAGGTGGGGCAAACCGGCGGTGAAGATAAACCATCTGCACCGGACACCCATAAAACGGTTGTCAACCTTGAGAAGCGCCCTTTAGATCCGAGGGAACAGAAGCCGCGCGGAGAGCCGCCTCCCGGCAAGCCTGTCGCCACTGTTCCCCAGATCGTATGGACCGCTCGGCCTGACGGCGCGCTGGATTACTATAACCACTATTGGTACAACCGCCCCGCCCTGACGCGCGAACAGAGTCAGGGTAAAAGCTGGCAGGTGGTGCTGCACCCGGATGATGTGGAAACCTGTCTGCAACGCTGGGCCAAGGCGGTACAAAGAGGTGAGGCCTATGAGGCCGAGTACCGTTTCAAGCGGCCGAGCGACGGCTCCTACCACTGGCACCTGTTCCGTGCCGCCCCGTTTAGGGACCAGGACGGCAGTATTATCAGATGGCTGGGGAGCGCGACGGACATCGAGGATCAGAAACGCGCCATGGAGCGCCAGCGCACGCTCACCGAGGAGTTGGAGCATAGGGTGAGAGAGCGCACCGTGGAGCTGTTGACGTCCAACGACCGGTTGGGCGAATTGGCCCAGGTCGCCGCCCATGACCTGCAGGAGCCGCTACGCATGGTGTCGAGTTACACCCAATTGCTGGCGCGGCGCTACCAGGGCAGGCTCGACCCCGACGCCGATGAGTTCATCAAGTATGTAATGGACGGCACGCTGCGCATGCAGCGCATGATCGACGGCCTGTTGGCCTACTCGCGGGCCGGGTTGGCACAAGGGGGGTTGGCGCAGATTGATTGCAACAAGGTCTTCAATGAAGTGGTGAGCAATCTGCAGATCGCTATACAGGAGAGTAACGCCACGGTAACCTGTGAGCCGCTGCCGACGGTGTATGCCAACGAAACCCAACTGGTGCAACTGTTTCAGAATTTGATCAGCAACGCCATTAAATTCCGTGCCGACAGACCCCTGCAGATCTACATCCGCGCAGAGCATAGGGACGGCGCCTGGCAGTTTTCGGTGCGCGACAACGGCATCGGCATAGACCCGCAATTTTCCAGCCAGATATTTATGCTATTTCAGCGGCTGCCAGGCCAGGCCAGGCCCACCGGTACGGGGATAGGTCTTGCAATTTGCAAGAAGATCGTGGAAAGTCTTGGTGGAAAGATCTGGGTGGAATCAAAGGCGGGGGAAGGCAGCACCTTTTACTTCACCCTGCCGGATAAAGAGGATGTAAGTAAAAATGCATGAGCCAAGCATAGGCACGCCGATACATATTTTGCTGGTGGAGGATAATCCGGGGGATGCGAGGCTGGTACTCGAGATGCTGGCCGAGGCGCGCACCGGCAACTTCGCCCTTACCCATGTTGACTTGTTCGCCGAGGCACTCAAACGGCTCGGCGAACAGCACTTCGACGTGGTGTTACTGGATCTGACCTTACCGGACTCCCACGGGCTCGACACCCTGACCCAAGTGCAGACGGCGGTTCCGCACATGCCGATTGTAGTGCTGAGCGGCTTGCACGATGAGGAGCTCGCACTACAGGCCGTGCAGTGCCGGGCGCAGGATTATTTGATCAAGGGTCAGGTGGACACCCGCTTGCTGGTCCATTCGCTCCGCTACGCTATTGAGCGCAAGCGCTCGGAAGAACGTCTGCATCATATGGCGACCCACGATGTGCTCACCAACCTGCCCAACCGGCTGCTGTTCATGGACCGCCTGAGCCAAGCGCTGGTGCAGGCGCCGCGCCATAACCGCATGGTGGCCGTGTTGTTTATGGATCTGGATCGCTTCAAGCGCGTTAATGACACACTCGGCCACGCGGTCGGGGACCTGTTGCTGACGGCGATGGCGGATCGCCTCTCCACTCATGTGCGCGAAAGCGATACGGTGGCGAGACTGGGCGGGGATGAATTTGCATTGATACTCGGCGATGTCGCGGATCCGACCGACGTGGCCAGGGTGGCGCAGAAGATCAACAACTCCATTTTTGAGTCCTTCGAAATCGCGGGCTATGACCTCAATGTCATCACCAGCATCGGCGTGAGTATCTTCCCTAACGACGGCGAAACCCCCGAGGCCCTGTTGAAAAACGCCGATCTCGCCATGTATCGTGCCAAGGAGCAGGGGGGCGGCTATCAGCTCTATTCCCCCAAGATGAACGACAAGGCCTCGCACCGCCTGGAGCTGGAGAACAGACTCTGCCACGCCCTCGATCGTGAAGAGCTGTTTCTGAGCTACCAGCCGCAGATTGATCTCCTCACAGGAAAGATCATCGCCGTGGAGGCGCTGCTGCGTTGGCAAAGCCCCGATCTCGGCCTGGTATCGCCGAGCGAATTCATCACGGTGGCGGAGGAAACCGGTTTGATCATCCCGATCGGCGCGTGGGTGTTGCGAGCCGCCTGCGAGCAGAACATGGCTTGGCAGGCCGCCGGCTTCCCGCCTATCCGTATGGCGGTCAATCTCTCCGCGCGGCAGTTCCGTCAGCAGCAGCTACTCAGCACCATCAATCAGGTGCTAAGCGAAACAGGCCTCGACCCCAACTGCCTGGAGCTGGAGCTGACGGAAAGCATGATGCAGGGGGCAGAAACCTCCGATATCCTGCATGAATTGGAAAATACCGGTATCCACCTTGTCATAGATGATTTCGGGATGGGTTATTCGTCGCTCAGTTACCTAAAGCGCTTTCCTGTTACGAAGCTGAAAATTGACCAGTCCTTTGTCCAGGGCATTCCCGACGATGCGGACGATATGGCCATCACCACGGCGATCGTCGCCATGGCGCACAGCTTGAAATTACAAGTCATCGCCGAGGGCGTGGAGACCATGAGACAATTGGAATTTCTGCGCTCGCTGAAGTGCACCGAAATGCAGGGCTATTATTTCAGCATGCCGCTGCCACCGTCCGAGATCGAGCAGTGTTTCGCCCAGGATTATACGACCCCGTCCGTAGTCTCTATAAATGGCAACGGGTTCAGCAAGCGCTAGTTAGGGATTAGGGGCTAGGGATTTGGGAAGGAAAGTAAGGCTGATTCCACTCTGCCCTCACCGGTCTTAATATCATCTCCGCCATTCCTGGCGCGACTTCATATGCTACATAAACCCCAGCCCGCACATCCATGTACGGGCGCTTGCGCTTCAGCACTCCGCAATCCTGCTCCGTTCGAAGTCCAGCCCATACATCCCTGTATGAGCGCTCGAAGCTCCTCCCCCGCTTCTCGCCCTAAGCCCACCGCTCGCCCCTATCCCCTATCCCCTGTAACCGTTACAATCTCTCCATGTCATTTCTAACAAACAAACGCATCCTGTTGGGCGTTACGGGAGGGATCGCTGCGTATAAGAGCGCCGAGCTGGTGCGTCACCTGCGCAGCGCGGGAGCGGAAGTGCGTGTGGTCATGACGCAGGCGGCCGGCGAATTCATCACCCCCCTCACCCTGCAAGCCTTATCGGGTCATCCCGTACAACAGCATTTGCTCGATCCGGCCAGCGAGGCCGGTATGGGGCACATCACGCTGGCGCGCTGGGCGGACGTGGTGTTGATCGCCCCCGCCAGCGCCGATTTCATGGCCAAGCTCACCCATGGTTTAGCCGATGATTTGCTGAGCACCCTGTGCCTTGCGACGGCCGCGCCGCTCGCGCTGGCGCCCGCCATGAATCAGCAGATGTGGCTTAACCCCGCCACCCAGGCCAATAAAAATAGTCTGGAAGAGCGCGGTGTGCGTCTATTCGGCCCCGCGGAGGGCGCGCAGGCCTGCGGCGAAGTCGGACCCGGCAGGATGTTGGAGCCGGCACGGATTACCGAATTAACGGCGGGGATCTTTACCACCGGCAGCCTCAGCGGCGCACGGGTATTGGTGAGCGCCGGCCCCACCCGCGAGGCGATAGATCCGGTGCGTTATATCAGCAACCGCAGTTCCGGCAAGATGGGATATGCGCTGGCGGCGGCCGCCTGCGAGGCAGGAGCACGGGTCACACTCATCAGCGGGCCAACGGCATTGTCCGCGCCGGAGCGCGTGGAGCGCATTGATGTGGTCAGCGCCCGAGAGATGCACGACGCGGCGCTTACGCGCGCACTACACAGCGACATCTTCATTGCCGCCGCAGCGGTTGCCGATTTCCATCCCGCCGAGAGCGCTGCGCAAAAAATAAAAAAGCCCCGAGATAAATTCGCGCTTTCTCTGGTACGAAATCCGGATATCCTGGAAGATGTGGCGGCATTGTTGCATGCGCCCTTCACGGTGGGCTTCGCCGCCGAGACCGAGAATCTTGAACTGAATGCGCAAGCCAAGCGCGCCGCGAAAAAACTCGATATGATCGCCGCAAACTGGGTGAATCAACCCGGCCTCGGTTTCGACAGCGACGAAAATGAATTAAGGTTGTTTTGGGAAGGCGGCGGCAAACTGCTGGCTCGCGCGCCCAAGGAGCGGCTGGCGCGCGAACTGATCGCTATAATCGCCGAGAGATATCATGGGCGCCTCTAAAAATGCGTCTTTTGTCTTTATGCAGCGTTGGAATTCTGCTCGAAATGCTCATGTACTGTCGTGTACACTCCGCTTTCTCGCAGAATTCCGCCTTGCCTAAAGACAAAATCCATTATTTTTAGAGGCACCCACATGCAAAAAATTCAGCTTAAGATTCTCGATAAGCGCATCGGCAGCGAATTTCCCTTGCCGCAGTATGCGACGGAAGGGTCGGCCGGTATAGATCTGCGCGCCTGTCTGGAGGTTCCATTGATGATCAAGCCGGGCGAGACGCATCTCATCCCGACCGGCATGGCGATTCATATCGCCGACACTGCGCTGGCCGCCGTGTTATTGCCGCGCTCCGGCCTCGGTCATAAACATGGTATCGTGCTCGGCAATCTGGTAGGCCTGATAGACTCCGATTATCAAGGGCAGCTGTTGGTATCATGCTGGAATCGTGGCCACGAGCCGTTCACCATCGCGGTGGGCGAACGCATCGCGCAAATGGTCATCGTGCCGGTGGTGCGCGCCGACTTCGAAGTAGTCGAGGAATTTAATGAAACACGCCGCGGTGTGGGTGGATTCGGACATTCTGGAAGGCAGTAGTAAGTGACAAGAGAAAAGAGGAAATAATGGTGGACATTCCAGAAAACATTTTCAAGGCTTACGACATCCGCGGCATCGTAGGAAAAACACTGACCGTCGGCATCGTGCGTGAGATTGGCCGCGCCATCGGCAGCGAGGCCCTTGCGCGCAAGCAAAGCACCGTGGTAGTGGGGCGCGACGGGCGTTTATCGGGACCGGAGTTTGCGCAGGCGTTGAGCGACGGTCTGCGCGCTGCGGGCGTCAACGTGATAGATATCGGCATGGTGCCGACACCGGTGTTGTATTTCGCCACACACCATCTCAAAACCGGCTCCGGCGTGGCGATCACCGGCAGTCACAATCCACCGGACTATAACGGCATCAAGATCATGCTGGGGGGCGAGACGCTTTCCGGCGAGGCCATCAGCGCACTGCGCACTCGTATTGTCGAGGGGGAGCTCTCCAACGGCGCGGGCCAGTGGAAGGCGGTGGACGTGGTGCCGGATTACATCGCGCGCGTGACCTCTGATGTGCGCCTCGCGCGTCCCTTAAAAATAGTGGTAGATTGCGGCAACGGCGTGCCGGGCATGCTCGCGCCGCGCGTGCT
>DATMXC010000011.1:0-5944 GCA_035561915.1 Gammaproteobacteria bacterium | reverse complement strand
AAAGATAGTCTATTAAAAACATTGACTTTCAGCGGATATGTAAAGTATCTTGATAAGTATTGGCGGCCTGCCGAGATGTTCATGGAGAATCACCAGACCGGCAAGAGCACACTGCTGAAGTGGAGCAACTACAAGTTTCGGCTAGGTTTGACGGATGCCGATTTCACTCAAGAGAGCCTAAAGCGCACACGGTGATGAGGTTAGCAAAACAAAAATCACATTTTTTGCTTTGCGGGTTGAAAAAGGTCATGGATGGCCTTTTTCAACAAACGCTTAGGGCGCGATTCCTTTGCAGTTACCTGTTACTGACCTCCACGCCCCTCGTCCAAGCCGGCGAGTGGTCCGGCTATGTCGCCCTGGAGGGGCGAGCCTTTACCCAGGAAGCCCTGTTTCCTGAACAGAATTATAGGGTTAACCTTTCTCTCTCCGCCCAGCCCGAGTATTTCCACAAATGGGACAACGGCAAGCAAAGCTTCACCTTCGTCCCCTTTGTGCGCTACGACCAGCACGACAGCCGCCGCAGCCATGCCGACATCCGCGAATTGACCTGGCTCAAGGCCGGTAAAGATTACGAGTGGCGCCTCGGAGTGCGTAAGCTGTTCTGGGGCGTGACGGAGGCGCAGCATCTGGTGGACATCATCAACCAGACCGACCTCATCGAAAATCTGGACGGCGAAGAAAAGCTGGGTCAGCCGATGGCCAATCTGGCCCTGATCCGCGACTGGGGCACACTCGATTTGTTTGTGCTGCCCGGATTTCGGGACCGCACCTTTCCCGGCGCCAAGGGGCGGTTGCGCTCGGCCATACCGGTGGCCACCGACCGCGCCCAGTTTGAATCCTCCCAAGGCCGCAACCATGTAGACCTCGCCGCGCGCTGGTCCCGCACCTTGGGGGACTTCGATTTCGGCGTTGCGCACTTTTCCGGCACCAGCCGCGAGCCGCGCCTGGTGCTGGCTTTGGACGGCGGGGGTAACCCCGTGCTGATTCCTTATTATGACCTGATTAACCAGACCAGCCTCGACCTGCAAGCCACCAAGGGCAGTTGGCTGTGGAAGCTGGAGGCGATCTCCCGCGCCGGTCAGCCGGGCGGACGCTACACCGCCATGACGGGCGGTTTCGAGTACACCGTGGTTGGCGTGCTGGATACGCAGACCGATGTCGGCCTGCTGGCCGAATACCTGTTCGATGACCGCGGCCAGGCCGCCACCACGCCCTATGATGACGACGTCTTCGTCGGCATGCGCTTGAGCTTCAACGACGCGCAGAGCAGCGAGGCCCTGGTGGGCGCCATCGTTGACCGCCAGACCTACGCGAAGGCCCTGTCCATCGAGGCCAGCCGCCGCTTCGGGCAGCAGTGGAAGCTATCCTTAGAGGCGCGCTTCTTTAGTCACATCCCTGAAAAGGATCAAACCCTGTTTGGGGTGCGTTCCGATGACTATATACAGCTCGAGATGGCGCGCCACTTCTAAGCTGTTGATGTATGAGTTTGTGACACCTGCATGTGGGGTCGTGTTCATTCGGCCAGCCACGCTTAACACCCTTCCAAATTTGGTCTAGAATCAAACCATGGCAAACAGTCCACTGCATGATGATGGGGTGGAGCTGCAAGAGGCGAAGCCCAAGCTCAAGCAACCGGCCCTCTACAAGGTTATTCTGCTGAACGACGACTACACCCCGATGGAATTCGTCGTGCTGGTGCTGGAGACTTTTTTCGGCATGAGCCGTGAGAAGGCTGTTCAGGTGATGTTGCATGTACACACCCGCGGAGTCGGGGTATGCGGTGTGTACCCTCGTGAAATCGCCGAGACCAAGGTCGCCCAAGTCAATGATTTCTCACAGAGCAATCAACACCCTCTGTTATGCACCCTGGAAGAGGTATAGTAGTGTCGAATTCATCCGGTCTACTATGCTTATTGATATATTGCTGCACTAAACTTATTATCTCACTACAGGTCTTAAGTAATTGAGGCGCGCAGCGAGGTTAATCGTATGTTAAGCAAGGAATTGGAATTCACCCTTAATCACGCCTTCCGTGAGGCGCGTGAAAAGCTGCACGAGTTCATGACGGTGGAGCATCTGCTGCTAGCACTGCTGGACAATCCTACCGCCGCCGTCGTGTTGCGCGCCTGTGGCGCCGATATCGAGAAACTGCGGAGCGAACTCAAGCATTACATCACCGAAACCACCCCGCTGCTCTCCCAGCACGACACCCGCGAGACCCAGCCTACGCTGGGCTTTCAGCGCGTCCTGCAGCGCGCGGTGTTTCACGTGCAGGCCTCCGGCAAAAAAGAGGTCACCGGGGCCAATGTGTTGGCCGCGATCTTTAACGAACAGGAATCCCAGGCCGTTACTTTGCTTAAGAAGCAGAGTATTACCCGGCTGGATGTGGTCAACTACATCTCTCACGGTATCTCCAAGGTGCAAGGCGAGAACGAAGGGCAGGGCATCACGCCTTTGTCGGAGGAGGAGGCCGGCGCTGATTCCGTTGCCAAGAGTCCGCTCGAGAACTTCGCTACCAACCTCAACCAGCAGGCGCGCCTCGGCAAGATAGATCCGCTGATCGGTCGTAAGAACGAGGTCGAGCGCACCATACAGATTCTGTGCCGGCGCCGCAAGAACAATCCCCTCTACGTCGGCGAGGCCGGCGTGGGGAAGACCGCCATCGCGGAAGGTCTCGCCAAGATGATTGTGGATGGCGAAGTTCCCGATGTGCTCAAAGACAGCACGATCTACGCGCTGGATCTGGGCGCACTGCTCGCCGGCACCAAGTATCGCGGCGATTTTGAAAAGCGCCTCAAGGCCGTGCTCAATCAACTGCAAAAGGAACGCGGCGCGATCCTGTTTATTGATGAGATCCACACCATCATCGGCGCGGGCTCCGCCTCGGGCGGTGTGATGGACGCCTCCAATCTCATCAAGCCCGCGCTGGCCTCCGGCGAGCTGCGCTGCATCGGTTCCACCACGTATCAGGAATACCGCGGCATCTTCGAGAAGGATCGCGCGCTGTCCCGGCGCTTCCAGAAGATTGATATCACCGAACCCTCGGTGGAAGAGACCGTCGCCATCTTGCAAGGATTACGCACTCGCTTCGAGGAGTACCACAAGGTGGCGTATTCCCAGGCGTCGCTGCGCACCGCGGTCGAGTTGTCGCATCGCTACATCAACGACCGGCATCTGCCCGACAAGGCAATAGACGTGATAGACGAGGCCGGCGCCAATCAGAGCATACTGCCGCCGGATCAGCGGGTAGAGACCATCGGGGTAGATGAGGTGGAGAGCGTGGTGGCCAAGATGGCGCGCATCCCCCTGAAGAGCGTATCCAGCTCTGACAAGGATACGCTGCGCAATCTGGAGCGCAACCTCAAGATGGTGGTGTTCGGCCAGGATGAGGCCATCCATGCGTTGGCCGCGTCCATCAAGATGCTGCGCTCCGGCTTGGGCAATACCCAACGGCCGATCGGGTCGTTCCTGTTTTCCGGCCCCACCGGCGTCGGCAAGACCGAGGTTACGCGGCAGCTCGCGCGCATCATGGGCATCGAACTGATTCGCTACGACATGTCGGAGTACATGGAGCGCCACACCGTATCGCGGCTGATCGGCGCGCCGCCGGGATACGTCGGCTTCGATCAGGGCGGACTGCTCACCGAGGCCATCACCAAGCACCCGCACGCGGTGTTATTGCTCGATGAAATCGAGAAGGCGCACCCTGATGTGTTCAATCTGCTCTTGCAGGTGATGGACCACGGCACGCTGACCGACAACAACGGCCGTAAGGCCGATTTTCGCAACGTGGTGATCGTGATGACCACCAACGCCGGCGCCGAGCAAATGAGCCGCTCCTCAATCGGCTTCACCCGGCAAGATCACAGCGGCGACAGCATGGAGGTCATCAAGCGTACCTTTTCGCCGGAGTTCCGCAACCGCCTGGACGCAATCATCCAGTTCAAGACTCTCGACGCCGTCACTATCGCCCATGTAGTGGATAAATTCATCGCCGAACTCGAGATGCAACTGCTGGAGAAGCACGTCACCCTGGAACTGACCTCCAAGGCGCGCGAATGGCTCGCCGAGCACGGCTTCGACCCCGCCATGGGCGCGCGGCCGATGACCCGGCTGATTCAGGAAAATATCAAGCGGCCACTTGCCGAGGAGTTGCTATTCGGCAAACTCGCCGCGGGTGGGCATGTGAAGGTGGACGAGGCGGATGGCAAGCTGTGCTTCACCATCGAAGAGAGTCAGGATCAGAAAGATCCGCAGCTTGAGGTGGAGTAGCGGCTGCTTTTATACAAAGCAGTAGCAAGTTCTCAGTAGCGAGGATAAGAAGCTTACGGCTGGTTTGAAAGTTCGCTTAACCCAAACGTTCTTGCTTCGTGCTACTCGTCACTGTTTAACTCTGGTTATCACCGCGCCCGGAACGAGATACGGCCCTTGGTAAGATCGTAGGGGGTAAGCTGAACGGTGACCTTGTCGCCAGTCAGGATGCGGATGTAGTGTTTGCGCATCTTGCCTGAGATGTGTGCGGTGACGATATGGCCGTTTTCGAGCTGGACTCGAAACATGGTATTGGGCAGGGTTTCGATGACCGTGCCTTCCATTTCAATGTGTTCTTCTTTTGCCATCAGTGCTTGCGCTCAATCTATAATCGGCCATTATACCATTTAAGCGTCAATTTTCCTCTGACGTACAGGGAAGAACTAATGTCGCGGGAGCGACCATACGCGACCAACGTCCGTGAAGGTACGTCTCCAGCGGGTGGTACTCATCTTTATAGCTCATCTTGCGGCACTCCTTGATCCAGTAGCCGAGATACAGCCACGGCAACCCTAGCCGCTGCGCCTCGTGGATCTGCCAGAGGATGGAGTAACGGCCGAGGCTGCGCGTCGGCTGAGCGGGATCGAAAAAAGTGTACACCGCCGACAACCCTTGTTCGAGATGGTCGGTCACCGCCACCGCCAGCAGTTGATCTCCGTTGCGAAATTCGTAGAGCTGGGTATCCAGCCCGGCACAGAGCAGGAAGCTTTGATACTGTTCAGGGGCGGTGCCGTCCATCCCGCCGCCGGGGTGGCGGCTTGCCAGATAGCGCTGATAGAGATGGAAGTGGTCTTCCCGATAGAGGCCGGCCATGGCCCGTACCGTGAGGTCCTGATTGCGCTGCCAGGTGCGGAGTTGATTGCGTGTAGGTTGGAATTCAGCGACTGGGATGCGCACCGGGATACAGGCCTCGCAGCCCTGGCAGTGCGGGCGGTAGAGATATTCGCCGCTGCGCCGGAAGCCGTGATCTATCAACCGGCTGTACAGGGCGGTGCTGGTCGGCTGATAGGGATCGGCGTAGAGAGTCCCGGCCATGCGTCCGGGGAGATAATTGCAGGGGTGCGGCCCGGCGAGATAAAAATCCAGGGCATGGATATCGGGCTGCGCCGCTGCGTCGAGCGATTTGGATTCAGTCATGTTCCACACATTGCCAATCGTCGCCACTGCCCGGCTGATCTATCCAGTGTCTCAGCGATCGGATGAACTCCTCTCGGGGGATCAGTTCCGCACCCAAGCTTGCCAGGTGGTCGTTGTAGACCTGGCAGTCTATCAGACCGTATCCCCAGCTCTCCAAGTGCCGGGCGAGATGCACCAATGCGACCTTGGAGGCATCGGCGCTGCGGCTGAACATGGATTCGCCGAAAAATACCTTTCCCAGCGCAACGCCGTACAGTCCGCCGGCCAGGCGGCCGCTGTCCCAGGCTTCGACGGAATGCGCATAACCGCGGGCGTGAAGTTCGGTGTAGGCTTCAATCATGGCGGGAGTAATCCAGGTGCCTGATGCGCCCTTACGCGGCGCGGCGCAGCCCTGCATGACGGCGCGGAAGTCCTGATCGAGCGTAATACGGTAATGGCCTTGGCGGAGGGTCTTGGCAAGGCTGCGTGAGATCTTTAAGCGCGACGGGAACAATAC
>DATMXC010000010.1:0-12582 GCA_035561915.1 Gammaproteobacteria bacterium | reverse complement strand
AGATAATGCAGCTTAAAAAATTCAATCGCAACGGCCATCATCATGGAGTTTATGGCGAGCCCTATAAAGGCAATTGCAAAAAACTTCAGTATTGCCTGCTTGTGAGGGATATCGCTTTTGAACGTGATCCGGTAGTTTAGGAAGTAATTGACGAAGCCACCTACGATGAACCCGTGAGCAGAAGCTGTCACCGGATCGAATTTGAGGAATTGAACCAACAGGATCAGCGTAACGTATTGGGTGGCGGTTCCTATCGCGCCGACGCCTGCGTAGCGGGTAAACTGGGTTATAAGATTTAGAGGAACGCCGTCTGCTGAGAAACCAAGGGCTGTTTTGGATGCCTTAGTTGGTTTTATCTTCACACCCTCACCCCGTCAGACACCTTACTTATCCTTCACTACTGAACGCCGGCGGTATTATAGCACTTGCCGGGGCGCGGTATAAATCCCGTCCAGCCCCATCAGAGACCTCGCTTCTTTTGCACGGCGGCACGCTTTAACAAACCCAACCAGAACGGATATTGAGTAAGGGCCATTACGCCCACTGCCGCGCCATGCAAGATAAAATAACGCAATTGCAATTCCACTCCCGTGACGAAATGCGCACGATCCCTGCTTAACAGAAACTGCAACGCTGAAAAAACCTGGTTGTATTTAATAATGAGATGTTCTGTTCCGGCTGACAGGGCTTGATAAGCCAGTGGAAAAGACAGGGCGATAAAGAGCGGAGCGAACCAGCGCAGCCTCCCGCCTCTTAAGGCGATCAGGGCGGACAGTAACGCCGCCGCGGAGGTTACGATAAACAAAGCGGCCGCCAGCCAGAGGCTGGACTGCCAATCCCCTCCGTCGGCCATCAATTCCGTGAGATTGTCCGTCGCCGCCTGCACGACCACGACCCAATGTATCGGTGGCAGAAAAACTGCTGAGGTGAATAGCCATGACACTATCCAAGCGCCCAGTCGAAGCGTCTTCGAAGCCAATGCACCGACAATCATCACGGCTCCAAAAAGTTGTAATGAAACGGCGCCAAACAGCGCCAGAAACCGGCCCAGCAATTCCCATTCCCAAGGCCAATGAAGCACGGGGTCGCCGACGACGTCGTAAATACTTTCCATAGGCACCGCATTTCTCAGCAACAACCAGGCCCCCACACCGTGCAGCAAAATCAGCAGCGGCAATAGCCAGGCGAGACGCGTGCCCGATCCGCGCACAAGGCTGACCGTAAAAACGGGAAAGCTTCCAATCCAGTAAACGAATAACGAGAACAACACCACAGAGAGGATAGGATGATTGAGATCAACCAGATCCCTGACATTGTAGGGCGCCAAGGGTGAGTGGGTGACAATGCCAACCAGCACTGCGACTGAGGTAATGCCTGCACATAGATATGCCAACACTCTAAGGTTCATGTTGACTTCATGCGACCGAGTTCCAGACGCCCACCGATCTTATGCGCCGTGAGCAACCCCCCCAAGCCGCCCAGTGACTGTAAAAACCAATCCGTCGTATCGGCATTTTTTCCGGGCAAGAATAATTGCCCAAGTTCTATGCCCAATCCCACCGCAATCAAAAATAACGCGGCGCTCACTACAAAAATTCTCCGCCAGACAATGATCGGCAACTGTAGGGCCGCCACTCCAAACAGTACGCCCAATGGAAAAAAGAATAAGGTTTTGTGGAGCACTTCAGTGGCCGCGCGATACTCGGTGCCAAAATAATAGGCCTGAAAAGGAACCTTGTTAAACAGCTTCCAGCGCTCCACCAGAAATTCACGCCCGCCGTGAAAATCAAACGGGTACCAAAACACCGCAATGATCACCATCAACCAGGCGATTGCCGCGCCCAGTGACAGATACAATCCCCCCCGGCGATATTTAGACGCCTCAGCGGAGGCAATTTCAGGCCGTTTGGTTCTTAAGCGGAGAACGGCGGCCAAACCTAATGCGGTTCCCATCGCGGCGATGATAATGTCGGTGGTATCGCTGACCCTGGTGAAGACAAAGAGCTGCATAAACTCAAGCAGGGCGGCGCACAAGATGCTGTAAATCCAAATATTGAATGCCGGCTTGCTGCTGCTCATCCCCCACAGAAAACCGATCGGCACCCAAAGCACGATGTCCGTGGACAAGCCATAAAAGAATTCAGCCGGTTGCTTAAATTGAAACCCAAAGGGTGCTATGTTGATGCGTCCGGAGCGCCATTTGTCATAGAGATCCGCCAGACTCAGCGTCAAATCAAGCGGCAATAAGTTGTACAAAAAGAATCCGAAGAGATAAAGGTACAGCAGCCGTCTGGAGATTTGTGCAGTCCCGCGCGCCGCGGGAAATTCGGCCAGCCACTTCATAACGCCGGGACCTAAGAAAATCCAACTTATGACACCTATCAGCGCGCCCAGCGTCTCAGCGACAATATCATTGATTGAAACCGTCCGGGGAGGAAAATAGACCTGGGCAAATTCAATAAAGACGCTTAAGGCAATGCAAGCCGCCAAAATGAACAATACAGACAACACTTGCAAACCGGGCTTGTGGTGCCGCCAGACCACGCCCAGCCATACGAAGGAGAGCGGGATCATCAGCAGTATGTTCGCAACCCAGTCTGCGCGGGATTCGATACCCAGCTCACGGTAACGTATCGCGGAAAATGCCCGCCATGCCTCGGTGAAAGGACGATAATGGAAATCCAGCGGCACAAGGCTGCCGTATATGACAAACGCCAGATAGATCAAACCGACATAGAAGAGCCGCCGGCCCGGTATCAGAACGTCGCTCCGAGGCACTGGGTGGTTAGGCTGTAGCTTGCCCTCCACAGTCACTTTGTACCAAGGTTGACGCGGCGCCCTGCTCAACATACGGATCTACCTGACCAGACAGAAGATTTAACCTCTAAGCGCAGCGGGCGCGCTCCTCTTTTACAAGCAAAAGCTCCGTGTACCGGCTTACCTCTGAGCCGGCTGCTATAATCCCGGTTCCAATCCACGAATGCTCGAAACGGTTGAGTATCTATGGTCTTTCCCAGCAACTGCGCTGGTCTAGGCTGAAGATTCAGCTTGCCAATAGGCGCGAGTGGATTCATGAGATAGACTTCGGCTTCAGCGAGAGTTCCAGCGGTATTCGCCGTCTGCTCACCGCCGGTAATCGGCCGTCTGGCAAATACGGCGTTTGCTACCACCCGCTGAGCATAACGCTGATCCGCCCCGGTGAGCCGGATGCCATTACCAGCGGCGACGATGGTGTTGTAGAAGATATTCACACTGCGCGGCACATCATGATGCGGCTGAAGGATGATCGCGTCTCCAAAAGTGTTGACGAACACATTATTGTAGAGCGCGATATTGCCCTCCCCTTGAAACAGCGCCTCGTTGGGATTCTGGTAAAAGAAGTTGCTATAGATTAAATAACTGTCATTGCTGCCAGGGCCGGTTAACGGGAAGTGCCCCACCAATACATTCGGTCTCGCCGAATGACCGACCGAACCTTTATTTGCCTTGCTGAACACATTGTGACGGATAATTGTGGAGCTATTCCCCTGCGGCATCTCTTCAAGTTGAGGGCGGCCGATCTGATGCTTGATCTGTAGATTATAGCCCACGGTGTCTACTACTAGATTGTACTCAATCAGACCATCCATGAACGGAGCGCTGCCATCCGAATCCCCGAGATAGATGCCCGTCCCCGCGCCCCTGATAATGTTGTTGCGGATCACCCAACCCCAGGCTGGACATTTAGTCGAAATCCCTACGATTTGCTGATTGGCATCATGGTTATGAATATAGAGATTCTCCAAGACGATGTGGTGCGCCCAGGAAGAATGCCCCTCAGCCTTGACCGCATTCGCCAGTTCCCCACGGCCGTCCAACTCTACATTGCGCAGCGTGATATAAGCGGAATTAGCGATGCTTACCGTATTATGTCCGGCGCGGGCTATATAGACCGCGCGCGCGCCTTTGCGGGGGCCTGTAATAAGGATCGGCTGCTTTGCAGTTCCCATCAAGCCGTGCAGCGGTAACCCGTCCCGATACTGCCCGGAAGCCAATAGCAAGGTATCGCCCGGCTGCAACTGCTGCAAGGCCGCCCGATAGCTCTCCGGTGTAGCTCTGTAGAGGCTCGCGTCAGCCGCGGGCGGAAAATAACAGAGCGCTAAAAATAAGATGAGGGATGTTGTTCGCATTGCCACCGCAGCGGTCACTTGGCTGTTGAATCGTTTAGTCCCTCAAAGAGGCTCGGCTTCAGACCTGTTTTGCCGTCATGCATAGTGATTCAAATATAGAGGTTGCCCAGCATGCGTTATCCAATTAGAATCAAGCGGACAACAATCCGATTTTACCCGCTTTTATCTGCAATAACTTGACGATGTCGCCTAGAGGGCGCCTCTAAAAATAGTGGATTTTGTCTTTAGGCAAGGCGGAATTCTGCGAGAAAGCGGAGTGTACACGGCAGTCTGCCGCTTCGCGGCCCCGCATTTCGAGTAGAATTCCAACGCCGCATAAAGACATTAAGACGCATTTTTAGAGGTGCCCTAGAGCCAGCCACGCGGATCCGAATAGGTAATATATAAGAACTCATGACTGCCCTCCCCTCTCCCCACGGTGGCAAACTGGCTGAGTTGTTAGTCTCTTCGGCAGAGGCCATTCAATATAAGGCCGCCTCCAAGGACTTTCCATCCTGGGATCTCACCGCCCGCCAGCTTAGCGATCTTGAACTCTTGTTTACCGGCGCGTTTTCGCCGCTGACAGGATTCATGAATCAGGCCGACTATGCAAGCGTGCTCCAGCACGGCCGGCTTGCAAATGGCCTGCTCTGGCCGATACCTATTACGCTCGATGTGACGGAAAAGTTTGCCGAGGACCTTTCAGCGGGCCAGCACATCGCATTGCGCGACCCGGAAGGCGTTCTGCTTGCCGTGATGCAGGTAACAGACATCTGGAGACCAGATAAATCATTGGAAGCCACGCAACTCTATGGCTCTCAGGACAGTAACCATCCCGGCGTGCATTTTCTGTTCAATCAGGTTCATCCCTTTTACCTGGGCGGCCGTGTCTTCGGCATCGAACTGCCAGCCCATTATGATTTCATTCATTTACGCCTCACCCCGAGAGAAGTGAGAGAGGCGTTTACCCGCGCTGGCTGGCGTAAGACAGTTGCCGTACATACGCAGCAACCCATGCACCGCGCTCAGATTGAAGCAGCCGCGTTGGCTGCCAGGATGGCCGAGGCAAATCTCTTTATCCACCCCGTAGCGGGTCCATCGAAGCCGGGGGACAGCGGGCATTACACACGCATACGTTGCTACGAACAGGCATTAAGATATTACCCGGAGGGGAGCGCGCTGCTATCATTGCTGCCGCTGTCACTGCGCCATGCGGGCCCGCGCGAGGCGCTATTGTTCGCCATCATCCGCAAGAACTTCGGCTGTTCCCATATCCTCATGGTGGACTCACCGGAAAACCTCGCTGAACATTCGGATCAGCCGATCTCCACGTCACAGGCCGCTCCCGGCCTCCTGCCTCTGACGTACAGGGAAGAACTAATGTCGCGGGAGGCAGGACGCCGGGAGCGACCCACGACATTAGTAGAACCCTTCGCTGTCGCTCATCCCTGTACGTCAGAATTGGGTATTGAGATTTTGCCTGTACACAACATGCTCTACGTGGAAGAGCGCGCGGAGTATCTCCCCAGCGATCAAGTAAACCCAACGCAACGGGTCCTTGCTCTTTCAAATACCGAATTGACGAGAAGGCTCGCGGAAGACTTGGAGATTCCCCAGTGGTTTTCCTATCCGGAGATCGTAGCGGAGTTGCGCAGAATTCACCTTCCGAAATATAGACAGGGCGTTACCCTCTTTTTTACCGGCCTGTCCGGCTCGGGAAAGTCCACCATCGCCAGGGCGCTGCTCGCCAAACTGATGGAGCTCGGAAACCGCTCGGTGACGTTGCTGGACGGCGACGTGGTTCGTAAACACCTCTCCAGCGAGCTGGGGTTCTCGCGGGAGCATCGGAACTTGAATATCCTGCGCATCGGTTTTGTGGCGAGCGAAATCACCAAGCACGGAGGCATTGCGATTTGTGCCCCGATTGCGCCTTATGAAGCGACGCGCAGGCAGGTCAGGGAGATGATGACTGCCTACGGCGACTTTATCGAGATTTATGTTTCCACCCCGCTGGAGATTTGCGAAAGCCGTGACCGCAAGGGCCTTTACGCCAAGGCCAGGGCGGGATTGATCAAGGAATTTACCGGGATCAGCGATCCCTATGAAATACCCCAAGACGCAGAACTCGTCATAGACACCCAGGATTACTCTCCCCTGGAGGCGGCGCAACTCGTACTAAACAAATTGGCCATGGAAGGCTATCTGCGCTAATGTGTGGTGGTATTTGCTGAAATCAGTTATGACCAGCACCTCCCCCACCAACGTAGAAAGATTCCAACGCTTATTCGCCAACGATCAGCAGGGCGAGATAATCACTGTCTTTGACCAGGCTATCTTGACCAAGACTAAGTACGGCACGCTGGAGATCCGGCAAGGATAGCCATGCTGTTCAATTCCCTGGCCTTCATCTTCCTGTTCCTGCCCGTCACCGTTGCCGTCTATTTCGCCCTCAATCGGCACAGGCTTACCGTCGCCGCGAAAGCCTGGCTGGTAGCGGCCTCGCTGTTCTTCTACAGCTATTGGGATGTGGCTTACCTGCCGTTGATGCTGACCAGCATCCTGTTCAATTTTGCGGTCGGGGCCGCGCTCTCCGGCGGCCTCGCAGCAGGCAGGCTGAACAGCGCCGCAGCGCGGAAGTTGGTGCTGACCTTCGCCATCGCGGCCAATCTCGGGCTGCTCGGATTCTTCAAGTACGCCGACTTCTTTCTGGGCAACGTCAATGTCGCCCTGGGCGCGGACTTCGCCCTGCTGCATATCGTGCTGCCGCTGGGCATCAGTTTTTTCACCTTCACTCAGATCGCCTACCTGGTGGACGCACATGCCGGGACAGTGAAGGAAAACGACTACCTGAACTACTCCCTGTTCGTCACCTTCTTCCCTCATTTGCTCGCCGGGCCGATCCTGCATCACCGGGAAATGATGCCACAGTTTGACAGCCTGCGGGCCAAGGCGCTGAACTACAAGAATCTCTCCGTGGGGCTGTATCTGTTCTTCATCGGCTTCTTCAAAAAAGTGGCGCTGGCCGATACCTTCGCAACCTGGGCCAATGCGGGCTTCGGCGCGGCCCACAGCCTCACCCTGATCGAGGCATGGACGGCCAGCCTCTCCTATACGCTGCAGCTCTACTTCGACTTCTCCGGCTATACCGACATGGCACTGGGCGCGGCGCTGATGCTCAACATCCGGCTGCCGATCAACTTCAACTCTCCGTACAGGGCCAGCAGCATCCAGGACTTCTGGCGCAGATGGCACATCACCCTGTCACGCTTTCTCAGGGACTATCTGTACATTCCGCTGGGCGGAAACCGCAGCGGCAGCCTGCGCACCTACGGCAACCTGATGGCGACCTTCGTGCTCGGGGGGTTGTGGCACGGCCCGGCGTGGACCTTCGTCGCCTGGGGCACGCTGCACGGTGCGGCGCTGGTGGCGCACCGCATGTGGAGCCAGATGGGGCTGCGCATGCACCGCGTGCTGGCGTGGTTCGTCACCTTCAATTTCATCAACCTGACCTGGGTTTTCTTCCGCGCCAAAAATTGGGACCAGGCCGTCGACATGCTGCAAGCCATGGCGGGCATGAATGGCGTCGTACTGCCCGAGTGGCTGGGGCGCTTTCTCTACGCACTTGCGCCGCACGGCGTGCGCTTCGGCCATCCGCTCGCCCAAATCAACGGCGACCTGACGACGCTGCCGATGATCGCTGCGGGATTGGGCCTCGCGCTATTCGCCGCGAACTCCAATGCGCTGGCTCACAGCTTCAAGCCGGGCCGCCGCACACTGGTATTCACTATCGCGCTGGCCATCGGCGGATTCATGGCGATGACCAGCGTGACCGAATTTCTCTACTACAATTTCTAGGAGCCGCGTGAACAAGCACCGCAAGTGGACAATCGCCGTCCTGGCCGTCCTGGCGCTTTTCCTCCTGCTCAACTATGCGATCTGGAAGCTCTACACCCAGGATCTGCTCGATCACGGGGATGGCTGGATGGTCGGGGATCTCGCGCGCACGGGGTATATTCCCGGCTCGCGGCAGCCCAGGAAAAACACGGACACGCTGCCCAGAAGGCATATCAAGAGCTCCGAATACGCGGGCCAGCAGGCCACAGTGGTGACCGTCGGGGATTCCTTCTCGAACGGCATTGGTGGAGGCGAGAACCGCTTCTACCAGGACTGGATAGCGTCGCTGAACGGCTTCGACGTTCTCAACGTGCAGCCATTGCCATCGGTGACCGAGATCGACACCATCGCCATCCTGTTGAACAGCGGATATCTGAAACAGGTCGGCGCCAAACACGTCGTCATGGAAGTGGTCGCGCGGGAAATCTACCCCACCTACCTGCAATGGCAGAAGAAATTCGACTTCGATGAGACCCGCGACCTCAAGAGCCTAAACAGCCTGCTGGCCAAGCTGCGCTGGGAGCACCGCGTGCCCAAGGTGGCGTTCGTCAACAGCGGCAATCTCAAGTTCGTCTTCAACACCCTGGCTTACCGGTTCGATGACAACGCATTCTTCTCCGATGTATTCAGTGCCAGGCTGGACAGGCCGATGTTCACCGCGCCGGAGGGCGACCGGCTGCTGTTCTACCGGAACGACATCGAGTACGTCGCGGCAATCAACACGCGGCTCGACCGCCTGGAGAAACTGAACGCAGACCTGAACGCGCTGGCCGACCGCCTGGCGCAGCAGGGAATACGCCTGTACTTCATGCCTGCCGTGGACAAGTACGACCTTTACGCGGGATTCCTGGTCGACAATCCATATCCGAAAAACGCCTTCTTCGAGTCCTTCCGCAAGCTCGACAAGCGCTATACCTTCATCGACACCAAGGGAATCCTGTTGCGAGAACTCGAGTCAGGGAAAAAGGACATCTTCCATGCCGACGACACCCACTGGAACTGGAAGGCGTCCAGGAGGATTTTCGAGAACGTCGGCTTCCAGCCGCTGCGCTGAGCGCAATCGGATTGTTGAGTGCGCCGAAGAATCCGGGAAAGTCGAACCAGCAAAAGCCATCGAGTAGGAAGAATAAAAGCCCTTTTCCGTAAAGTCCACGTTGTTGAACAGCCGTTCGCCTCGCTTTGCGCCCTGATCGCTGCGAATTCTTTCTGCACACCTGCATATGAGGTTTTGTTACTGTTGCTCTTAGTAACTTTAAGCGCGGCAACTCAAGATCAGTTCACCAGGTGGTGCAAGAGGCGTACAGTTCTTCGTACTCCCTGACCATGGCCTCCAGGGTGAACCCTTGCTCGAACCTTATCCGTCCCTCCTCGCCCATGCGTCTCGCCTTCACTGGATCCGTCAGAACGGCGAGCATGGCCCGCGAGAGCGCCTCCGGATCATCCGCCGGCACGATCAGCCCGGTGACGCCGTGCTCCACTACTTCGGCGTTGCCACCGACATCCGTCGCAACGATGGGCCTGCCAGCGGCGCTGGCCTCCACCAGCGTAAGCGACAATCCCTCACTATGCGAGGAAAGTACGAACAGGTCCATCGCGCTCAGGAGTTCCGGCACGTCGTGCCTCGCGCCGAGGAAGCGCACCACCGTACCGAGCCCAAGCCCAGCGGCCAACGACTCCAAATCGCAGCGCAGCGGCCCGTCTCCCACGACCAGCAACACCGCAGAAGGTAGCTCGGCCGCTACGCACTGCATGGCGCGCAGCAGCCCCGCGTGATTCTTGATGGCATCCAGCCTGGCCACGATCCCCACGACCGGCTGTCCGCCCGCCAGCCCGAGGGAAGCCCGGACGGCATCGCGATCATAGTGCGGGCCGAACCGCTGCCCGTCGATGCCGTTGTGTATGGTCACCACCCTGGCGGGCGATACGCCCTCTTCTGCCACGAGATACCGCTTGCCGAACTCCGCCACCGCCACCACCTTGTCCACCATGGTGGAAAGCACGCGGTTCGCCAGGCGCACTTTGCGACTCAAGGAAAAATCGCGCCCATGCTCGGTGTAGACGATACAGGGAATGCGCGCGAGCTTGCCGGCAAGGGTCCCATAAAAAAATGCGGTGGGATTGTGCAAATGGAGAATGTTTGCCCCCGACTGCCTCAGACACCGCGCTAGCCTGAGGATATATCCGAGGTCGACGCCGGGCTTGCGCCTGACCAGCGCTACGCTGGTACCCTGACTGGTGAGCCGCTCCGCGAGGCTGCCAAGCGTGTCGTAGCAGCACACAGCGGGCCGATAGTGGGCGCGATCCAACTGTTCGACGAGGTTCACCACCATCATCTCCAGGCCACCGATCTCCAGACCCTGGATCAGGTGCACGACGTTCAGCGGTCCCTTCAAATCTCGTATCCCAGCTTTTCCATCGTGGGACCGATCAGCCTGCGGGCAAGCGCGATTTCCTCTGCGGACCAGGAGCGGTGCGCCCCGATGTTGGGGCTGAAACCCTTGCTGTCGAGGATCTTGGAGTCCTGCAGTCCGAAGTCGTGCTGCTTGTCCGCGAACTGCAGCACTTCCGGATCCCACGGCTCTCCCAGAAACTCGAACATAGGCGGCAGGTATCGCTCCGGCTCGGATGAGTACTGCTCATAGAAGATCCGAAAACACTGCTGGGGATGGGCCGCTTCGAAGGCCAGCATGGCCTCGCACTGCTCGGCCCAGTAGCGGGCGTTGGTCAGGCGCGGCGAGTCGGGGTGCTCGGCGGCGTATTTGCGGCCGGGGCCCCGGTTCACGTCGTGGCCATGCATGCGGGCCAGGGACTCCGCCACGTCGAACCCGTGCCGGTAGAGCATGACGTATCGGCATTCGGGGCCGAACAGCGGACCGATAAAGTCCAAGGCGTCGATGTACGAAGGCGTCTTATCGAACCAGCGGGACTTTCCCTTGGCGATGGCGTAGCTATCGAAGATGCCCCCTGCCATCTCCCGCAGCCGCAAAAGCAGCGCCTCCTCGTCTACACCGACGCCCTGGAGCCCTTTCCTGTACCAGTCGTTGCGCCACAGCTCGGCCAGGCCGAGCAGGAAGTTGCTCTCGGGCGGGACCGCGATGTTCGGGTGGCTGTCCAGCACGAATCGCAGCAGCGTCGTACCCGAGCGGTAGACACCGACGATAAAACCGGGCTTGAGCGGCTTGCGTTTGCTGCTGTCCACCTGCTGGACCACGATGCGCTCGCGCACCTGCGTGCCGCCGAAGGTCTGGGAGAGCTTGTTTAGCAGGCGTTTGGGTAGGTTCATTATGGGTGGAGTTTTTTCTTCGGCGGGCAGCTGACCATTATGAATCCAAATCGAAATCCGATTCGCACCTGGAAAGGCGCTCCGACACAGGGCCTACTATTGCAGGAGCGGCCTACCAACCACGAAATCGAGAATCCCAATCATAGCAGTGCCGACCCGCATTCCACAACGAACGGACCCGGGGCGGATAGAATCACTTGCCCTATCACAGAGGGCGCTACGCAGATTCCCGCCGATTCGCGCTATTTCTCCACCCGCTTTAACTGCGCCTCGAGGCGCACCACTTCAGTCTGCCAATCCTGCCCCACCGCCTGCCCATGCTTGATTCCGGTAGGGCGCTGTGCAGTGGCACGTAATGGAATACCGCGTGGACATCGTGCCGCTTGAGTTCATCGATCAAGGCAGTGCATACTTCCAAGCTTGGCAACAGAATGTAATACATGTGGGCGTTATGAACGCATTCTCTTGGGATAGGGCGGCGAATCTTGCCGCTGGTTTCCAGCGCCTCCAGCCACTGGTGGTAGGTGCCCCACAAAGCAAGGCGCCGGCGGGTGATCTCGTCCGCTTTCTCCATCTGGGCCCACAAAAAGGCGACAATCAACCCGCTGGGCAAGCAGGATGAACCTACGCCTACCCAGGTGTATTGTCCACCTGACCCCGCCCCCCGGCTCGCTCTCCAGTGCCGCACCCACGCGCCGCGCGAGCTCCGGCAGGGTTTCCGCAGAGCGATTAGACGGGAATGATGATAGAAAGTCTTGGCATTCGCGCAGGATGGCAGCCAGGTATCCTTTGCGGAGCCGGCGTTGCGCTGGCCCGTCTTGATCCATGTCGTCCACCGAATCGGTCCCCATCAGGGACGTCTCTGCATTTCTGCTCGTGACACTCTTCACATAGTCCTAGCGTCATGAACGGTACCCAGGGGCTCAAGGCCCTGATGATCACGGAGATCTTTCTGCCCACCAAAGGCGGCACGGCGGTTTCCTTCGATGACGACTTTCGCAGGCTCGGCGGCAAGGAGGTGCACATCGTCACCGCCGATGTGCCTGGAGCGGCGCAGTTCGACCGCACCCATCCCAACAGCGTTCACCGCCTCGTCCTCAAACGCAGCCCCTGGTTGAAGCCGGAATCGCTGTTCATCTACGCCAAGCTGTTTCTGACATCGCTTTGGCTTGCCCTGCGCCATCGCGTTGGCGCTGTCTTCGCCGGACGCGCCCTCCCCGAGGGCTTCGTGGCCTGGGCGGTAGGGCGGCTCACCGG
>DATMXC010000009.1:0-3978 GCA_035561915.1 Gammaproteobacteria bacterium | reverse complement strand
CGCCTCACGCCTGAAAAAGGCGCCTGGGCGTATGGAATTTCAGCGTGGAGTCCTGGAAAGGGATGCGGCTGGCCAGTTAATCGTCCGCAGCACTGGCGAACAAGGCTCCGGCATCCTAAGCTCGATGAGCGAAGCCAATTGCTTTATTGTCTTGCCCATGGAAGCCGGCAACATGGAGGCCGGAGTTCTGGTGGATGTACAGGTCTTTGAGGGTGTAATTTAAAAATCTGCACTCTTCTCCGGGAGACCAAGTCTCCCGGAGAGTACAGAGTGTTTCTTAACCTCTTGCTGCTGCCATCCGCGCCATCCGCGCCGCTAAGCGAGCGGCCTTTTTGCGCGCAACCCTTCTCTTGGCGGCGGCCCGCTTCTTTGCGGCCTGGGTGGCGTGATATTTACGCTCCCACTTCTTCTCGAATGCGCTTAACGCCCTGTCCTTGGCGGCACGCATTTGCGCGGCAGCCTTGGCAATGGCGGCCTTCGCTCTTCTGGCAGCGGCCTTGGCGCGGGCGAGCGCCTTTCTTTCTCTGGCTGCTAGTTTCTTAGCAAGTGCGCCGGCACTTGCCATCGCGCCTTTCTTTACTACGCTTCTTTTTGCCCGAGTCACTTTTTTCTTGACCATCTTTTTCACGGGTTTTTTCGCTGCAGTTTTAGTTTTACGCATAATTATTTACTCCGCTCCAGTTATGGTGTGGGTAATTATAACCACAAAAGTCAAGAGTGCAATAAAAATTTAAATTTCTACGGTCAATATAATCTTGAACGAATCGTTCTAAAAAAGGTTTTTGATAAAAATAAAAAATATTCGCCGTGCTTTTCATCTTGTGACGTTCGTTGAGTTGATTCACTGTTTTGCTCCCAGATCGAGTGCACGCCGCTTGCTCATCTCCGCATCACGACTCTGCTGGTCCGCGTTTGCATTCAATTCAGGCCAGCCTTGGGTATGCAGTTCGATGAGATGCACCAATGCCTTAATGTGTTCGGGATGGTCGTTAAGCGCAGGGATGTAGTGATAGCTTTCCCCACCGGCATTGAGAAAGATATCGCGGTTTTGCATGGCGACCTCTTCCAACGTCTCCAGACAATCAGCGGAAAAACCGGGGCAGACGACATCCGCGCTCTTGACGCCGGCCTTGGCCCACTCTTGCAGCGTATGGTCGGCGTAGGGCTTGAGCCATTCTTCACGTCCAAAGCGCGATTGAAAGGCCACCTGCCAGCGATCCTCTGGCAGATTCAATTGTTCGGCGATCAGCCGTGCTGTTTTATGGCACTCGCAGTGGTAAGGGTCGCCTTGCAGAAGATAACGCTTAGGGAGGCCATGAAAGGAAAACATCAACCGCTCGGCAGGAGGTCGGTTCCGCCATGCCTCGCGGATGCTGTTGGCCACGGCACTGATATAACCAGTATCGTCGTGATAGTGATTGATCATGCGCAGCTCAGGCAGCCAGCGCCAGGTCTTCAAGACCTGGGACACGGCATCGAAGGTCGAGGCCGTGGTGGATGCAGAATACTGGGGATATAGGGGAAAAACCAGGATGCGGCGCACTTGGGCGGCGCGCAGTTGCTCCAAGGCCTCTCTAATAGAAGGCGTGCCGTAACGCATACCGAGCGCGACCACGACCCGTCCATCGAACCGCGCCTGTAGCGCCTGCTTGACAGCTTCGGCCTGACTGCGGGAGTTGGCCAGGAGCGGCGAGCCCTGCGCGGTCCAGATTTTTTGGTAGGCGTGCGCCGACCGGGCAGGGCGAATGCGCAGGATAACGCCGTGCAACGCTAACCACCACAACCAGCGTGGCGCTTCGACTACTCGTGGATCCCACAGGAATTCGGCGAGATAGCGGCGCAGTGCCGCCGGGGTAGGAGCATCGGGCGTCCCCAGGTTGGTGAGCAATACGCCGGTTGTTGGGGCCGTACCATGACAATATTCAGCGGCGCCTTGATAGATCGTCATTCCAGATTTGTGTCGCCTGCAATCAGAAAAGATTTACCGCGGAGGGTGCAGAGGAAAAATATGCTTTTTTTGAGGGACTTCTCTGCGTCCTCTGCGGTAAATTATTTATTTAGATAGCCTTTAGTGCTTTAAGCGATTCAGGCTGACCACCTTTTGCGAAACAGCACCGACCGATTCGTCCAGTTGCGGGAGCAATTTTTTGATAACCGCATGCACCCATTCTTCGTTATAAACCTGGCAGGCGCGTTCGAGTTCATCCAGCGTCTCGTTCAGCGTTTTCCAATCCACCTCGCGCGGGTGAGCCAGCAGAATCTTCTCGTGTTCGGTGCCGGACAGATTTTCCTGGGCATGAAAGAGTTCTTCGAATAGCTTTTCACCAGGACGCAGCCCCGTATAGACGATCTTGATGTCCTTGCCGGGTATCTTGCCCGCCAAGCGGATCATTTCTTCGGCGAGATAGGTGATGCTGATCGGCTTGCCCATATCCAGCACGTAAATCTCGCCGCCCTGTCCCATCACCGCCGCCTGCATGATGAGCTGACAGGCCTCCGGGATGGTCATGAAGAAACGGGTGATCTCGGGATGGGTGACAGTGACCGGGCCACCTGTCGCAATCTGTTCCTGAAACAGCGGCACGACGCTGCCCGTCGAACCCAATACGTTGCCGAAGCGCACCGTGATGAAACGGGTTTGCGCGCGCTTGTTGAGGTTGAGGCAGAACAGCTCGGCGATATGTTTGCTGATGCCCATGATGCTGGTGGGGTTGACCGCCTTGTCGGTGGAAATCATCACGAAGGTGGGGCAGCCATGCTTCTCCGCCGCCAGGGCCAGTATCTTGGTGCCGAGCACGTTGTTACGTAGGGTCTCGCGCGCCTGCTCTTGCAGCATCGGTACGTGTTTATAGGCGGCCGCGTGGAAGATGATGTCCGGCCGGTAGGTTGAGAGCAGGTGATCCACTGCGGGAACGTCGCAGATGTCGCCCAGGCAGGCATGCAGGGTCAGATTGGGGAACCTGCGCCGCATTTCCATTTCGATAGTGTACAAACCGAATTCGCTGCGCTCGTACAAGACCAGGGCTGACGCGCCGAGGCGCGCGATCTGGCGGCACAGTTCGGAACCGATCGAGCCGCCTGCGCCGGTGATGAGCACGGTCTTCTTCCTTATGCCGTTGCTGATACGTTCCCAATCCAGAGCGATCGGTTCTCTTCCCAACAGGTCATCAATAACGACCTCGCGCAGCCCCTTGACGCTGGGCTCGGCGGTGGCCAGGCCCTGCGAGCGTCCCAGAATCCTGAACGGTATGCCGCTGAGTTCGCTGAGGGCGATCACACGGTGCAATTGCGCGGGGCTCGCGGAAGGCATGCTGATGACGATGTGATCCACGTCGGTGCGATGAACGACGTCGTTCAGGTCGGCGATCTCACCCAGCACAGGAATGCCGCGGATCAGTGCGCCCTGTAATTCTTTTTTGTCATCCAGGAAACCCAGCGGGTAGTAGTCGCTGTCTTGCAACATGTCGCGTGCGAGTAATTCACCCGCCACGCCCGCCCCCAGAATCAGCACGCGCTTGCGTTTCTTGTTGCGGAACATGAACAGGCTCGGGCTGTTGCTCACCCAGACGCGATAGATCAATCTGGAGGCGCCCAATAAAAATACCAGGCAGATGGGGTAGATCAGCAGGGTGGTGCGGGGGATGCCTTCCATGCGGTTGACGAGAAACAGCAGCAGGCTGATGGCCAGCACACCCGCCGCGACTGCACGCAGGATATTCCAGAGATCGGGAATACTGCTAGAACGCCACACGCCGCGATAGACGCCTGTCCACCAGAGCAACACCCCTTGAGCGATGACTACAAACGGAAGAGATATCAGGAAACCGGGGAGGCCGGCCGTCCAACTGGAGAGTTCATAGGGCATCATGGTGGCGAGGGCCCATGCCACTGTCACCATGAACAGATCGTGCGCAATGACTGCGTAACGATGATTGAGATCTAAAGAAGAGATTTTGGTTTCAGTGTGTGCCATAGTGC
>DATMXC010000008.1:0-2239 GCA_035561915.1 Gammaproteobacteria bacterium | reverse complement strand
GCAAGGCGTGCTGCCATATGCGTAAGGTGGAGCCGTTGCGGCGCGCCCTTGAAGGCAAAAAGGCCTGGATTACCGGTATGCGCCGGCAACAGTCGCTGAATCGCAAAGACCTCCCTCTCGCGGAATGGGACGAAGATCACCTGTTGCATAAATTCAAC
This sequence comes from Gammaproteobacteria bacterium, assembly GCA_035561915.1. Classification (GTDB taxonomy): domain Bacteria; phylum Pseudomonadota; class Gammaproteobacteria; order SURF-13; family SURF-13; genus JACPZD01. The sequence goes on along the minus strand of DATMXC010000008.1, from coordinate 2,081 downwards.
CCGCTGGCCGGTTGGACGCGCGACGAGGTGTGGGAGTATATCCGCAGCTTCGATGTCCCGTATAATGCCTTGCACGACAAAGGTTATGCGAGCATCGGCTGCGCGCCGTGCACGCGCGCCCTCGCCGTGGGCGAGGATGAGCGCGCCGGCCGCTGGTGGTGGGAAGAAGAGACAGCCAAAGAATGCGGCCTGCATCCGAAACGGACCGCAGGTGTAACACAGCAATGAATACATTTATGGAACTTAATATTTCTACGGCGGCCGCACCCAGCGCGGCACTTACGCACTTGCAGATATTGGAGAGCGAAGCCATCCACATCATGCGCGAGGTGGCCGCCGAGTGCAAAAACCCGGCAATGTTATTCTCCGGTGGCAAGGACTCCATCGTCATGCTGCGCCTGGCGGAAAAGGCGTTTCGTCCGGGGCGCTTCCCGTTTCCGCTCATGCACATAGACACCGAGCACAACTTTCCCGAGGTGATCGCGTTCCGCGACAAACGCGCCGCCGAACTCGGCGAGCGCCTCATCGTGCGTTCGGTGCAGGATTCCATAAACAAAGGGCGCGTGAAGCTGCGCCACGAAAACGAAAGCCGCAACGTGATGCAGACCGTGACCCTGCTCGACGCCATACAGGAATTCGGTTTCGACGCCTGTTTCGGCGGCGCGCGGCGCGACGAGGAAAAGGCGCGCGCCAAGGAACGCATTTTTTCGTTCCGCGACGAATTCGGCCAGTGGGACCCGAAAAATCAGCGCCCCGAACTATGGGATCTATACAACACGCGCGTCCACCCCGGCGAACACATGCGGGTGTTTCCCTTGAGCAACTGGACAGAGATGGACATCTGGCAATACATCGCGCAGGAAAAGCTCGAAGTACCCATCATTTATTACGCGCACAAGCGCGATGTGGTGTGGCGCGGCGGCTGGCTGCCGGTGTCACATTTAGTGCAGCCCAAGGAAGGAGAGGACATAAAAAATATCATGGTGCGTTTTCGCACCGTGGGCGACATGAGTTGCACCTGCCCGGTGGAGTCCGACGCCACAACGCCCGAACAGATCATTGAAGAAACCGCCACGACGCGCATCACCGAACGCGGCGCCACACGCATGGACGACCGAACTTCGGAGGTCTCCATGGAACTGCGCAAGCGCGAAGGATATTTCTGATGGATCTGCTTCGCTTCACCACCGCAGGCAGTGTAGACGACGGCAAGAGCACGCTCATCGGCCGCTTGCTGTACGACTCCAAATCCATCTTCGAGGATCAACTGGAAGCCATCGAACGCACCACCGAGCGGCGGGGCGGCGGGGCGGTGGACTTGTCCCTGCTCACCGACGGCCTGCAGGCCGAGCGCGAGCAGGGCATCACCATAGACGTCGCGTACCGCTATTTCGCCACGCCCCAGCGCAAGTTCATCATCGCCGACACGCCCGGTCACGAACAATACACGCGCAATATGGTCACCGGGGCCTCCACCGCTGACCTCGCCATCATACTTATAGATGCGCGCAAGGGCGTGCTCACCCAGTCGCGCCGCCATGCCTTCATCTCACAGTTGCTCGGCATTCCTCATATTGTAGTAGCGATCAACAAGATGGATCTGGTGGATTACGCAGAACAGGTTTACGAAAATATCCACGCCGAGTTCAGTGCGTTTCTCACCCAGCTCGGCGTGAAAGATGCGCGCTTCGTGCCGATCTCCGCGTTGCTCGGCGACAACGTGGTCGAGCGCAGTGTGCACATGCCCTGGTATCAGGGCGACCCCCTGCTCGGCTTACTGGAGACGGTGACCATCGCCCAGGACATCAATCTGCGGGATTTTCGTTTTCCGGTCCAGTACGTATGCCGCCCGCCGGGGATGGTCGCTCCCGGCGTCCTGCCTCCCGCGACACTAGTATCTCCATATACGTCGCAGGACTTCCGTGGTTACATGGGCCGCATCGAGTCCGGACGCATCACGGTGGGAGACGAGATCACCGTGTTGCCTGCTGGTCTACGCTCCCGTATCAAGGAGATTGTCACCTATGATGGCACACTGCACACCGCCTGTGCGCCGCAGTCCGTCACGCTCACGCTCACCG
>DATMXC010000007.1:0-2402 GCA_035561915.1 Gammaproteobacteria bacterium | reverse complement strand
AATGGCCATACATTTACCTCTTAGGGGCTGGTGAGGCGTGAGGGGTGAGGCGTGAGGCGGATTACTCCTCACTCCTAACACCTCACTCCTCACGTGCCTTTATCACCCACCCGTCACCGGTGGGAAAAACGCCACCTCATCCCCGTCATGTACCGCCTGCGAGAACGACCGATACTCCTGGTTGACGGCCGCCAACAGATTAGCGGGAATGGGCTGAGCGCCACTCACGCGCCGCCAGACATCCGCCACGGTGAGCGCCTCATCGGCCGAGAGGGTTTCTTCCGCACGCCCCATGTGCTCGCGCAGACTGGCGAAATACTTTACTCTAATGGTCATCATTAAAATTTACCACTTACTCAGGAGTCACAAAGTAAGACAACAACGCTTATGAGGTGACTCCTGAGTAAATACATGTTTTACCTACTCCCACTGAGTCCCCGCCCCCTATGTAGGGGCGGGGACTCAGTGGGAAGTGTAGTCTTACTTACTGACCTGTGAGTACATGACATGAGCAAATTGACTCACCTGAACCAAGCCGGTGAGGCGCGCATGGTGGACGTAGGCGACAAGCCCGCCACCCGTCGCCGGGCGCGTGCCGAGGGCCGCATCCGTATGAAACCTGAAACACTGGCTCTCATTCGTGAGGGCGGCCACGGCAAGGGCGATGTACTGGCCGTGGCCCGCATCGGCGCGATCATGGCCGCCAAGAAGACGGCGGAACTGCTCCCGCTGTGTCATCCGCTGCCGCTTAGCAGGGTCGAGGTCGAGTTCGAGCTAAGGCCCGATGAGCAGGCGGTGTATTGCCGTGCCACCGTCGAAGCCACCGCTCAGACCGGCGTGGAAATGGAGGCGCTCACCGCGGTCCAAATCGGTTTGCTTACTGTTTACGACATGTGTAAATCGGTGGATCGCGGCATGATCCTGGAGTGCATCCGCCTGCTGGAAAAGTCCGGTGGCCGCTCCGGTGAGTGGCGTGGGTAGACTAACCGGGGTTAATCCCCGCCGTTATTCCCGTGCCGGCCAAGATCCCCACACGCCAAGGCGAGTCCTTCAGCCAGGCGGCAAACTCCATGGGTGCCAGGGCTTGGCTGATGTAATAGCCCTGCGCCATATCGCAATCCAGCTCGCTCAGCATCTCCCAAGCCTCTTGCCGTTCGACGCCCTCGGCAACCACTCGCAGGCCCAGATTGTGGGCGAGGTCTATCGTGGAACGCACGATCACTTCGTCGTTTTTGTCGGTAGACATGTGCATAACGAATGATTTATCAATCTTGATGGTATCAACCGGGAGCTTTTTGAGATACGACAACGAGGAGTAGCCCGTGCCGAAGTCGTCTATGGCGAGTCGCACGCCCATCGCGTCGAGGCGAGTCAAAATATTGAGCGCGCGCACGGGGTCGGTCATGATCGCACTCTCCGTGATCTCCAGTTCCAGCCATCCGGCAGGCACGTTCCAGTTTTCCAGCATCCGGGCGATATTTTCGGCAAGCTGAGGTTCGGGCAGGTTGCGCGCCGAGAGATTGACGGCCACGCTGAGATCAAGACCCGCCTCACGCCAGCTAGCGCACTGGCGCAGCGCGGTATTGAGACCCCACTGCGTCAGGGGCTTGATCAACCCGGTGCGTTCCGCGAGAGGGATAAACTTGTCCGGCATGATGAGCCCATGCTGCGGATGATGCCAGCGCGCCAGAGCCTCGGCGCTGACTAGACAGCCGCTCTTGAGGTCTATCTTGGGCTGATAGTACAGCGCAAGCTGCTGGTTTTCGATGGCGTGACTGAATTCGCCGGTCAGGGCGAGCTGCGCCATGCTGTGCTGGTCATGTTCGCTGTCGTAGATGGCGAAGCCCGTGTTGGCGCGCTTGGCCACGTACATCGCCACATCGGCGCGCCGCACCAGGGTGGTGCCGTCAGCGCCGTGAGTGGGAAACAGTGCGATGCCGATGCTGCCACCTATATCCAGGATATGCCCCTGGATGGGGAAGGGAGACTTGAGGGCATCGAGTATTTTGCGCGCGGCCAGGACTGCCCTTTCGGCGTCCGCCGACGGTAATAACACGGCGAACTCGTCGCCGCCCAGGCGGGCCACGGTATCGGATTTGCGCAGGATATTTTGCAGGCGCACCGCGACCTGTTGCAGCAACAAGTCGCCCATATGGTGGCCCAGGGTATCGTTGACCTCTTTGAAACCGTCCAAATCCATGATGAGCAGGGCGAGCGAGCGCGCCTGACGCTTGGCGCTCAGGATGGCCTGCTGCAAGCGGTCCTCAATCAGGGCGCGGTTGGGCAGATCGGTCAGTACATCGTGCAGGGCCTGATGCTCCAGCAGTAGCCGGCCCTCCTGCAGGCGCAGATTGTCGGCCTCGATCTTGCGCGCCATCTGATCGAAGGCCTGACCGATGCGG
>DATMXC010000006.1:0-3162 GCA_035561915.1 Gammaproteobacteria bacterium | reverse complement strand
CACTAGAGATCTACGGAAACCCGCCGGATTCAGAAAGGGCAACACGCCTTCCACGACCAGAATGAGCGCGACGGCGGTGAGTAGCTCATCCCACATTGACGGCGGCCGGCTTACTGCTTGGCGGGCGCTTCGAGGCCTTTGAAATAACCGAAGAACTCCGACTCAGGCTCCAACACCAGCACATCGCCCTTGTTGTTGAAGGTGGACTTGTAGGCATTCAAACTGCGGTACAGCGCATAAAAATCCGGATCGGCGCTATACGCTCCGGCATAAATCTCCGAGGCCTTGGCGTCGCCTTCACCGCGCAGGCGCTCCGCCTCGCGGAAGGCCTCCGCCTGAACCACTACGCGCTGCCGGTCGGCATCGGCGCGGATCTTTTCCGCCGCCTCCGCGCCACGCGCCCGGAAGTCCTTGGCGACTCGCGCGCGCTCCGCCTCCATGCGCTGATACACCGAGGCGCTCACCTCTTTCGGGAGGTCCACGCGCCGCAACCGCACGTCCACCACCTCGATGCCCAATTCCTTGGCGTCGTTGTTGGCGTTGACCGTCATGGTGTCCATGATCTTGGCACGATCGCCGGAGATCACCTCTTGGATGGTGCGCTTGCCGAACTCACCGCGCAGTCCGCTTTTCACGGTCTGAAACAGGCGCGACCCGGCGCGCGTCGGGTCTCCGCCGGTCGCGCGATAGTATCGGGCGACATCGGTGATCCGCCACTTGATGAAGGAGTCCACAATGACGTTTTTCTTTTCAATAGTCAGGTAACGTTCAGGCTCCGCATCCAAGGTCTGAATGCGGGCGTCAAACTTGCGGACATTGTTCAATATAGGGACCTTGAAATGCAGGCCGGGCTTGAAGTCGGTGCGCACGATCTCGCCCAGACGAAATAGGATGACCCGCTCCCGCTGATCCACGGTAAAGACCGAAAATGATGCTATGAACACCACCACCGCGAGTCCGGCAATCCATCCCGTGCGTAACTGAACCATCAGCGCACCTCCTGCTCACGGGTCCGCGCCCGCATATCGCCGCTGGACGGCGAGGGGGGCGGCGCCACGGTGGTGGATTTGTCAGTACTCTCCGGGGCCGCCGGCCTCTCGGGCAGCATGAACGATTCGCCGCGTTGTTGCATCATCTTGTCGAGCGGCAGATACAAGAGATTGTTGCCTCCCTTGATATCCACCATCACCTTGCTGCTGTTGGACAACACCGACTCCATCGCTTCTAGGTAAAGACGCTTGCGGGTGATCTCGGGGGCCAGCTTATACTGCCCCAACACCTGCGTAAAGCGGCTCGCCTCGCCTTCCGCCTGGGCGATCACCTTGGACTTGTAAGCCTCGGCCTCTTGAAGCTGACGGGCCGCGCCGCCGCGGGCGGTTGGGATTACGCCGTTGGCATAGGTCTGCGCCTCGTTAATCAGGCGCTGTTCGTCCTCGCGCGAACGGATCACATCCAGGAAGGCGTTCTGCACCTCTTCCGGGGCTTGCGCGCCCTGCACGTTGGCGCGCGTGAGTTCAAGGCCGGTGCGATAACGATCGAGCACCGCCTGAATCAATGCCTCGCTGCGTTCCTCGATATCGCGACGCCCTTCACCAAGCACATAGTCCATCTTGCTCTTGCCGACGATCTCGCGCACCACGCTCTCGGTCACCTGCCCCAGGGTGACATCGGGGTCACGCACGCTGAACACATAGTCGCGCGCCTCTTTGACGCGGTACTGAACCGCGAGCTTGATGTCTATGATGTTTTCATCCTGGGTCAGCATCAGCGACTCGCGCAGCACATCGGTAGGCTGTTGACCGACGCCGGCAGTGCGAAACCCGATCTCGACATTGCGGATCTGATCAATGTTGACGACCTCCACCGTTTCGATCGGATAAGGGATGTGCCAGTGCGGCCCCGGTAATGTAGTTGCTTGGTATTGACCAAAGCGCAACACAATACCGCGCTCCGGCGGATCAATGATGTATATCCCCGAGCCTACCCAGATGACGACGGCGAGCAGCGCCAGCCAGCCGAGACCCGATGCGCCGGGCCCACCGCCCGCGTCTCCGCGTTTCCCGCCAAACAGGGCGCCGAATCGCTCACGTAATTTACGGGCTACCTCGTCCAGATCGGGAGGGCCTTCGCCACTGGGCTTGCGGGCGCTCCACGGGTCTTTGCCGCCACCGGCGCCTCCCGGTTCATTCCAAGCCATCGGTTACTCCAATCAAATTCATAGTGCACATTCTATGGGTCTCGGGGCTTGGCCGCAACAAAATATCCATGGGAGTGCCGCGTGCCTGGCACACGACAGTTAAAACTATTAGCGGATCAAACGAGAGCTAACGATGAGAAGTCATCAAAGCCCGCTTCACTACGCAGGCTTTCGAGACTCGCAGATGGGATCTCGACGTCCATGACCCAATCTCCGTCCTGTTCCAGATGCTCGGCACGCACTGCGCCCATCTTGAACAATCTGGCTCTCAGCCGTCCCGCGCTGGGAGGCAGGCGCAGACGCTGTCGCAGCGGACCTTGAAACGGCGTCTCGCCATCCTGGCGCTGCGCTACGGCCTCCGCCAGAGCTTGCCGCAAGAGTTCCAGACCTGCGCCCGTGACTGCGGAGAGCCACACCCGCTTGATGCGGCCCTGCTCATCGCGCTCCAGCCGTGGCCCGGCGTCAGGCAACAGGTCAATCTTGTTATAGATCTCCAACTGCGGCACGTCTTCCGCGCCGATCTCCTTGAGTACTCGGTTCACCTGCCCGGCGCAGATCTGGTGGTCGTCAGCGTGGGCGTCTATCACGTGCAGCAATAGATCGGCGTCGCGCGTCTCTTGCAGGGTGGAATGAAATGCCGCGACCAGATCATGCGGCAGGTTGCGGATGAAGCCGACGGTGTCGGTGACGATAAGCGGTTGACCGTTATCCAGATCAACGCGGCGCACGGTGGGATCCAGTGTGGCGAACAACAGGTTGGCCGCATAGACGCTGGCGCCGGTGAGGCGATTAAACAACGTAGACTTGCCGGTGTTGGTGTATCCGACCAGTGATGCGGTAAACAGGTCGGCCTTGCGCCGCGCGCGCCTGCCCTGTTCGCGCTGACTGCGCACCTTCATGAGGCGCTTGTTGATCTGTTTGATGCGCGCGCCGATCAGGCGACGGTCGGTTTCGAGCTGGGTCTC
>DATMXC010000005.1:0-9160 GCA_035561915.1 Gammaproteobacteria bacterium | reverse complement strand
TTCAGCGATGATATAGCACGGGCGCGGTTGCGCCCAGAGGTGCTTAAGCAGATTGCCCAGCGCATCGCCGACGATGACCAGGGCAAGCAACGCCAGCCACAGCCGCACTCCATCCCGGCCGTAGTGCTTCACGCTGAGCGCTAACACGATGGCCATCAGAGGAAAGGCGAAGGTGTTACGGTCGGAAAGCCAGGAAAACAGGATATCATTCCAAGGATGCGCCCAGGATTGATTTATCCAGATGAGTAGCGCTTCATCCATGTGGAGACGGTCGTGAGAGTAACAGGCTCAACGCGCCGCCCAGCAGCGTGGTGACCAGCAAGAACAGGTGCAGGTTGACCGCAGCCTTGAAAGCGGCCGCAGCCGGCGCGCCGAACGGCAGCAAGGCCGCCACCACGCCCGCCTCGTAGGTGCCTGCGCCGGCGAACGAGTGTATCGGCAGCACGCTGGTCACATCGCCGCCAATCACTCCGAGCCAGGCGGCGGTGAACGGGATCTCGATAAATAATCGCAATACCCAGACAAACACGCCCAATTTGACGAACCAGTTGATGACGGTCCAAAACCAGGCGCGCCAGAAGGCGCTGTGGCTGTACGGCAGACTGCTTAAAACCTTGTGCAGCACCCTGCGCGGACGGCCGCCCGGATTGGCGTCCAGATAGTTGAGTAGCTTTGCATTACCCAGAAACAGCAGATACGGCACGCTCAGCCATAGCAGACACGCCGCGCCGGCATACGCCCAGGGCCGCAGAGTGATCCCCAGCGCGAGCAGCACCAGGGTGTGCATGTCCAGCACCCGAAACCACAGCAGCGCGGGCGTGGAACGCATCAGCGGCACGTCGAAGTAACGCTTCATAAGTAGGGGAAAGGAAACCTCTCCGGTCCGCATCGGGAGCATATTATTGAAAAAATTATGCAGCAGCATGAGCTTGAAACAAGCCGTAAACGCCCCCCGCATGTCATCGCGGAAATAGTCATACAGCCGCACGGCCCTGACCCAGTAACTAAAAAACGTCAGTATAATAGCCAGGAATACCAGACTATAGGGCAGGGCCCGCCAGGGAGCGAGCAAGTTCGGCCATCCTAAATAGAACTCGATCAGCGCCACGAAGGCGATAAGGAGAGTGATGCCTATGAGATATGATAGCTTCACGAGGTAGTTGGCGGACTGGTTGGCGATGAAGGCGCTGGCTCAGTGTAGGTGGCGCAAGCGCGCAGCGCAACCCTTTGCCTGTTCTATAAGAAGATCGTCACAGGGCGCCGGGAGCGACCAAAAAACAATTCACCGCAGAGGACGCCGAGGTGAATAAAATCTTTTTGAGGTTACCTCTCTGCGTCCTCTGCGGTGAATGTAGTTTTATCTGAAATGGACTCTAGGGCCCGCGACATGAACAACCTCACTCGCCCCAACACAGGGCTTTATACCCTGTTCGCTGTCTGTGTGCTGGCCGGTTTTTTTCTCAACATCCATGCGGTGCCACTGTTCGATCTGGACGAGGGCGCCTTCAGCGAGGCCACCCGCGAGATGTTCGTGCGCGGCGATTTTATTTCCCCCTACCTGAACGGCGAGCCGCGTTACGACAAGCCGGTGCTGATCCACTGGCTGCAGGCCGCGAGCGTCTGGATTCTGGGGCTTAACGAACTCGCCTTGCGCTTACCCTCGGCCCTGGCCGCCGCGTTGTGGTGCGGGCTGATCTTTTTCTTCACAAAGCGGTACACGAGCACCGTCACGGCCTTGTATGCCGCCATCATCACGGCCAGCAGCGTGCAGATCTCGCTCATCGCCAAGGCCGCCATCGCCGATGCCCTGCTGAATCTGTTTCTCAGCGCTGCGTTGTTCAGCATTTATCTCTTTTACCAGACACGAGAACAGCGCTATCTCTACCTGAACGCCGCAGCCCTGGCCCTGGGCTTTCTCACCAAGGGACCGGTTGCGGTGGTCATTCCGCTCGCCGTGAGTCTGTTGTTTTTTTTGAGCAAGGGTGAATTCAGGATCTGGCTCAAGGCAGTCTTTAATCTCCGTGCGTTGGCGCTGTTCGGCGTACTGGCCCTGCCCTGGTATGTCGCGCAGTATCTCCGGGAGGGCGATGCCTTTATCCAGGGGTTTTTCTTCAAGCACAATATCGCCCGCTTTGGGGAAACCTTTGAGCAGCACGGAGGAGGATTTTTTTATTTTATCCCGGTCGTGCTCATCGGTTTGCTGCCTTACACCGCATTGCTGCTAAAAACCTTCACCCGTTCAGGTGAAATCGTCAAAGACGATCTAAGGCGTTATCTGCTGATATGGTTTTTATTTGTCCTGGTATTTTTTTCGTTTTCCGGCACCAAGCTGCCTCACTATGCGGTGTATGGCTATCCCGCCGCCATCATCTTGATGGCCCTGTACATGGATACATTACGCTCCAGATTTCTGATCTTTCTGCCGCCACTGCTCTTGTTTACCGCCTTGCTGTTTCTGCCCGAACTGATTCATGCCTGGCTCCCGGCGGTGCAAGATGTGTTTATTAAAGACACGTTGCGCGATGCGGGTGATTATTTTTCATCTTACTACAGGTTTTTTTTCTCGCTGGCCATTTTACTTACTGTGTATTTTATGTTTGAAAACTGGTTTAGGATCCCGGGCAAACTGCTGTGCAGCGGGCTCGTTACCGTGACGGGGATGGCGCTGTTTGTGCTGCCGATAGCAGGGGGGATTTTGCAGACGCCCATCAAGGAGGCGGCGCTCATCGCCAAGCGGGCCGATTATGCGGTGGTAATGTGGGGGCTGAACGCGCCCAGCTTTAATGTCTATAGTGAACGGCTGGTGGAGCGGCGCGAACCGCGCCCCGGCGAGATCGCGCTGACCAAGTCGAGCTATCTGCCGCGTCTCAAGGGGTATGAGACGCTTTATTATAAAAATGGGATTGCGCTTATCCGCGTGAAGCCGTAAATAGCCGCAGCAGCCCGGGCAGGGCCAAGATCAAACAAACCGACGCGATAGTGCGCTGGACGTCTTGCGTGTGCGCATAGCTCGTGATCGGCCACACCAGCAGGTAAACCGCCGCGCCGGCAAGCACCGCTGCGATCAGGCGTTGCGTGGCGACTTCCATGCCCCGCGGCCAGCGGCGCGCAAGCTCTATCGCCCACACCGCGCTCATCCAGCCGAGCAGCGCGCCGCCCAGGACATCGAGCGGCCAATGCACTCCCACCATGATACGCGACAGGCCGACGGCGACGGCGATGAGCAGGCAAGTGGCCTTTATCCATCCCTTCCTCGACTGCAAGGCGAGCACCCCCGCCCAGGCGAAGATAGTGGCCGTGTGGCCGGAGGGAAAGGCCGTGGCCTTGAGGGCGGGGCCGATGAGATGAAAGCTCTCGGGCGATAAGACGGCCGGAGGCCGTGCGACGCCGAACGCAAGCTTGAGACTGAGGACCAGCAGTGTAGTGAGTAGACCTGCAACCATGGCCGCCCAGAGGATATCCGGGCGCCGGCCTGCCAGTGGCAGCAATAGAATCGTGGCGATCCAGCCGTCGCCCAGCATCGTGATGGCCGCCCACAAGGTATCGCCGACGAACAGGCCCTGTTCATTGATCCACAGAAACAACGTGCGATTGCTGCCGGTGATAGCTATCGCCGCCATCGCCAGCACACTGGCTAGCGGCACCAGCCAGAGCCGCCAGTCTCGCCAAACTGATAGTCTCATCCTAAAAAAGCTCTTGAACCGCAGAGGACGCAGAGAGTACGGAGGAAAAATAAATCCTTAGCTCGTTGCGCTGCGTCATCCGCTGGGTGAGCGGGCTTATGAAGCTAACCGCTTGAATCCCTTTGCGTCCTCTGTGTCCTCTGCGGTGAAACACCGTTTTTAGCTTCATACCGGCTTATCGCCCGTAAATACCAGGCGCACTTGAGTCCCTTTGCCGCGGCTGCTACGCAGATGGATGCGCCAGTTATAGCGGTCGCAGATGCGCTTGACCAGGGGCAAGCCCATGCCGGCGCCGCCCGGGACGCCGCCGGTATTGCCGCCGCGAAAGTGGGGCTCGAATACATGCGGCAAGTCGTCGGAGGTGATTCCCAAGCCCGTGTCTTCAATGCTTACGCTGTCGGCGTCCAATTGCACATTCACCGCGCCACTCGTCGTATAACTGTAAGCGTTATGTATCAGATTGCCTAACACGATGCTCAGCAGCGCCGGTTCCGCCGCCAGTTGCGGCGTGGCGTTGACGCGCAGCTTGACCTCTACGGCCTTGCCTTGCAACAGATAATGGTGGCTTTCAATCGCCGTGCGTAACGCCTGTTCCACCGAGCACAGCGGAGCGGGACGGTCGTCGGCCGTGGGTTCGCGCGCCAGCAATAACAGGCCGGAGATCACCTCGGACATATGCTTGCCTGCATCACCCATGCGCAGCAGACGCTCCCTTAGCTTCGGAGACAACTGGGGATCGGTAAGCAGCAGCTCCACCGTGCCATTAACCACCGCGAGTGGCGTGCGCAATTCGTGGCTGATCTGGGCGGTATGTTCTTTTTCCCGCTCGACAAAGGCGTTGACCCGTCGCCGGTATCCTTCAAAGGCAAACGCCAGCGGACCCAAATCATCGTCACCGGCATACTCGTCTGTCCAGCTGGCCGGCGGACCGGACCCGGCACTCTGACTCACCTGTTGCGTCAGGCGCTGCAGCGGAACAAGCATGCGCCGGGCAATCCATCTCCCCACCATAATCGACGCCAGCAGCGATGCCAACACACTCGCTATCAGCGACCATAACATGGCGTCGTCATGCCGCTGAAAATGTTCAGCGTCATAGGCGAGAAACAGGCGTACGTCGTCGAGGTCTTTGATCAGGATATGGTATTCCCGGTCTTGATACACTTCATGCAGACCGGGGCCAAGACCGCCGAAATAAGCCGGAATGCCGCCGGTATTTTCGCCGCCCAGCACATACCCGCGTATCACTGGTGAATTAGGGGGCGGCAGGGTGGGTTGTATACTGTGGAGCCGGGTGTAGTAGTCCGCATACGAGGTCAGTATCTCGCCCATCAGACGGCGTTCCACGCTCTCCGTACTGAAATAAATGCCTATTGCAAGTACCGTGGCAAGCAGGCCGCTTAGCAACGGCAACGACAGCATGATGCGCGAGCGCAGGCTGTAGCTATAACGCATCCGGGCTCACCAAACGGTAACCGATACCGTGTATGGTGTGGAGCAGGGGGACGTCGAAGGGGCGGTCTATGGCGTTACGCAGGGTATGCATATGGGCGCGTAGTGAATCGGTCTCCGGCAGGGTCTTTCCCCATACCACTGCCTCTATTTCGTCGCGCGCCACGACGCGGTGCGATTCGCGCATCAACAATGCCAATATCTTCAGTTCAACAGGCGCAAGGCGGATATCCACGCCGCCGCGCCGCACCCGCCGGGTGAGCGGATCGTACACCAGATCGGCTACCTGGATGACCGCCGAACCGGGTGTTGCACCGCGCCGCGTAAGGGCCTGCAGGCGTGCTTCGATTTCCTGCAACGCAAAGGGTTTGACCACATAGTCATCCGCCCCGCTGCTAAACCCGGCGAGCTTCTCCGGCAAGGTGTCGCGGGCCGTCAGCATCAGCACCGGCGTATTCTTGCGCGCCTCGTGGCGCAATTTCCGGCACAGGTCTACGCCGTCCATCCCCGGCAACATGAGATCGAGTACTATGGCATCATAGTCGTTCACCACTGCCAGGTGCAGGCCGGTGATGCCGTCTTCCGCCACGCTGACCACGTGCCCTTTGTCGCTGAAGAAATCCTGGAGGATGGACGTGATGCCCTTATCGTCTTCTATAATCAGAATGCGCATAGCCCCCCTTCCACTGGATGGCCGAATTCATTCGGCCAAGTTATAGTTCACCATACAATCAAAGGTTGCGCAAATATGTCGCACAGCGAATTCACCAACCGCCTGAGCCGCGAAACCAGCCCCTATTTACTTCAACACGCCCACAACCCTGTGGACTGGTACCCGTGGGGCCCGGAGGCGCTGGAGCGGGCCCGGCGCGAGGGCAAACCGATCCTGCTTTCGATCGGCTATTCAGCCTGTCACTGGTGCCACGTCATGGCCCACGAATCATTCGAAGACCCGGCCACCGCCCAGGCCATGAACGAGTTGTTCGTCAACATTAAGGTGGACCGGGAGGAACGCCCCGACCTCGACAAGATCTACCAAACGGCCCACCAACTCCTCACCGGCCGCGGCGGCGGCTGGCCGCTCACCCTGGTGTTGACGCCGGAAGACCAAACGCCCTTTTTCGCGGGCACCTATTTCCCCCGCACCCCCCGTCACGGCATGCCCGCCTTTACCGACTTGTTACGACGCATCGAGGCCTTTTATCGCACACGCGGCGACGAAGTCAACCAGCAAAACGTGGCCCTGCTCAACGCCCTGCAAAGCGTCAATCCCGCACCTCTCGTGGGCGATGTCACCCTCAACGGCGCGCCGCTGGAAATGGCCCGCCGTCAGTTGGAAAGTAGCTTCGACGCCCGCTACGGCGGCTTCGGCGGCGCGCCCAAGTTTCCCCATCCCCCACACATTGAACGACTGCTGCGTCATGGGTCGCAGAACCGGGCGGCTAGAGATTCTGAAGTACATGGAGGTATAAATGTCGCGGGAGGCGGGACGCTGGGAGCGACTGACGTTGACGGCCAGGCCCTGACGATGGCGAGCTTTACCCTGCAAGCGATGGCGAAGGGCGGCATCTATGATCAACTGGGCGGCGGCTTCTGCCGCTACGCGGTGGACGAACAGTGGATGATCCCGCACTTTGAAAAGATGCTCTACGACAATGGCCTGCTACTCGTGCTGTATGCCCAGGCTTGGGCGGCCACCCATGTCCCTCTCTTCAAGCGCACCGCGTTGGAAACAGCACAGTGGGTGATGCGCGAGATGCAATCGCCCGAGGGCGGCTATTATTCCAGCCTGGATGCCGACTCCGAGGGTCATGAAGGCAAGTTCTACGTGTGGAGCCAAGATGAGGTGCGCAGCCTACTGAATGAGCAGGAATACACTGTCTTCGCCCAGCGCTTTGGCCTGGATCGTGCGCCTAATTTTGAGGATCACTGGCACCTTCACGTGTTTGAAGACATCGAGACCATCTCCCATGAACTGAAACTGAGCGAGACGGAGGTTATAAACCTTCTCGATGCCGCACGTGCGAAATTACTCAAGGTCCGCGAGCAGCGCGTGCATCCGGGGCGCGATGAAAAAATCCTCACCTCCTGGAACGCCCTGATGATTAAGGGCATGGCGTTGGCCGGCCGCCTGCTCAACGAACCGGAATTACTCCACTCTGCGGAACGGTCGTTGCACTTCATCAAGACCACCCTATGGCATGACGGGCGGCTGCTCGCCACCTACAAAGACGGCCGCGCGCACCTGATGGCCTATCTTGATGATTACGCCTATCTGCTGGACGCGGTGTTGGAATTACTGCAAGTTCGCTGGCGAACGGATGATTTGAACTTTGCCGTGCAACTGGCCGAAGTGCTGCTGGAACATTTTGAAGATAAACAGCGCGGTGGCTTTTACTTCACCGCCGACGATCACGAACAACTCATCCACCGCCCCAAACTCCTCGCCGACGACGCCACGCCCGCGGGCAACGGCATTGCCGCCTATGGCCTGAACCGCCTCGGCCATCTGTTGGGAGAGACCCGCTATCTCGACGCCGCCGAACGCGCACTCAAGGCGGGGTGGGACGACATCACCCGTGCCCCGTATGCCCATGACAGTATGCTGCTCGCCCTGGAAGAGATACTCACTCCGCCACAGATCATCATCCTGCGCGGCGAACCCGCCGAGATGCCGGAGTGGCAATCGCTCTGCACGTCGGGTTACGCCCCGCGCCGTCTGTGCTTCACCATTCCCGCAAACGAACCCCACCTACCCGGCGTGCTTGCCTTGCGTACAGCTAAGAACGGCCCTGTCGCCTACATCTGCGAAGGCCACGTTTGCAGCGCACCGATTACGGAATTGGCCAAGCTTGAACCGCACCTGTAGGGTCGAATTCATTCGACCTACTTTATAACGCGTAACCGAAACTCTCCTTAAACCGCGCTTCGAACTCGGCCTTTTCAAAGCGGTGATTTTGTGTGCCGTGCTGTTCGATCTTGATGGCGCCCATGAGCGCCGCGATGCGGCCGGTCATCTCCCAATCCAGATCGTTCATCAAACCGTATAAGAGACCGGCGCGGTAGGCATCGCCGCAGCCGGTCGGGTCGGCCAAGCGGTTGACCTTGGCGACGGGGATGCTAAGCGTTTTATTCTCCGTGTAAATCGTTGAGCCTTTAGCGCCATGAGTCACAATCAGGGCTTGCACGGTGTGCATCAACTCGTCTATGGATTTGCCGGTGCGCTGCCGCACCAGTTGGAACTCGTAGTCGTTAAAGGCCGCCCAAGTGGCCTGTTCCAAAAATTTCATCAGATCCGCGCCGTCGAACATCGGCAGACCTTGACCGGGATCGAAGACAAAAGGGATGCCCGCCTCGTGAAACTGCGCCGCGTGTTGAATCATCCCCTCGCGGCCATCCGGCGCGATGATACCGACCCTTACATCTTTTACATCCGTCACGCTGTTTTCATGGGCGTGGTTCATAGCGCCCGGATGAAATGCCGTGATCTGGTTGTCATCAAGGTCGGTAGTGATAAAAGCCTGCGCCGTGTAGGTGTCGGCTATCTCCCTGACGTGCTTCACACCGACACCGCAACTCAACATCCATTCGCGGTAGGGTGTGAAATCTTTTCCCACCGTGCCCATCGGTAGCGCCTTGCCGCCTAACATATTCAGGTTGTAGGCGATGTTGCCCGCGCAGCCGCCAAACTCGCGGCGCAACTCCGGCACCAGAAACGAAACGCTCAAGATATGCACCTGCTCGGGCAGGATATGGTTCTTGAAGCGGTCATGAAACACCATGATGGTGTCGTAGGCGAACGAACCGCAGATCAGTGCCGACATTCAAAATTCCTTAAGCTGGTGGTTAGATTTTTTCAGCAAAAATTACACCCCAGATGACCAGGGCGTTGGTGAGGGTGAGCAACACTGCCGCCGAGGCCATGTCCTTGGCGCGGCCGGAAAGCGTGTGATGCTCGGTACCGATCCGATCTATCGCCGCCTCGATGCTGGAGTTAATGACTTCCACGATCAGCACCAAAAATA
>DATMXC010000004.1:0-18566 GCA_035561915.1 Gammaproteobacteria bacterium | reverse complement strand
GCCAAAATCCACTATTTTTAGAAGTGCCCAGACGTGGAAACTATAGCAGGATTTATATACTCGATAAAGAATATGATAGTATAAACATATACTATTTAGTTATATCAAGTCTATGAACCTACAGCAACTGCGTTACATTTGCGAGGTCGAGCGCCAGGGCCTGAATATCTCCCTAGCCGCGGAGAGTCTGCACACCTCCCAACCGGGGGTGAGCAAACAGATTCACCTCCTGGAAGAGGAACTGGGAATACGCATCTTCGAACGCAGCGGCAAACGGCTGACCGCTATTACCCCACCGGGGCGTATTATTCTCACGCAGGCCAAGGAGGTATTGCGCGACCTGCAAAACATCAAGCAGATCGGCACCGAATTCACCAACGAGGAAGCCGGCAGCCTGTCCATCGCCACCACCCACACCCAGGCGCGTTACGCCCTGCCAAAGGCCATCAAGGCCTTCACCGAACGCTACCCGCAAGTCAACCTGCACATCCACCAGGGCAACCCAACGCAGATCGCCGAGATGGTCGAGTCCGGCTTGGCGGATGTCGGCATTGCCACCGAGGCGCTGGCGTTGCACGAGCAACTGCTGGTGATGCCCTGCTATCAGTGGAACCGCTGCGTGGTCGCGCTGCCCCATCATCCTATTTTACAGGAAAAGCCGCTTACTCTGGAGGCCCTCGCGCGTTATCCTATCGTGACCTACGATTTCGCCTTCGCCGGCCGCTCGCTCATCAACAAGGCCTTCGAGGCGCGCGGCTTGAAGCCCAACGTGGTGCTCACCGCGCTCGACTCGGATGTCATCAAGACCTATGTGGGGCTGGGGCTGGGCGTGGGCCTGCTCGCTAAAATGGCTTTTGAGCCAGAGCGCGATAAAAATCTGCGCATGCTGGACGCCGCGCACCTGTTTGACAGCAGCACTACTAACATCGCGGTGCGCCGGGGCACGTATCTGCGGGGCTATCTGTATGCCTTTATCGAGTTGTTTGCGCCGCATCTCACACGCGCGGCGGTGGATGAGGCGATGCGGGGTGTTTGATGATTGAGAGAGGCCGAATGAATTCGGCCCCCTACCTAACTACTAGCGACTTCCGCTGAATCTTCCACCTCATACGGTTCCGAGTATCCACATTCTTTCTGCGGACAAACCTTCTCGGTACCGCGGCGTTTAGTGGTCTTGATCGTCAAGATCGGCCACTGGCACTTGGGGCAGGGCCCAGGGGCGGGTTCGTTCCACACCGCGTAGGTGCAGGCGGGATAGGTCGAGCAGGAATAGAAAATCTTGCCGTAGCGGGATTTGCGTTTAAGCAATGTGCCTTGATGGCATAGCGGACACTCGACACCGGTGTCGGCGGGTTTTTCCAGAGGTTCGATGTGTTTGCAGTTCGGGTAGTTGGTGCAACCGATGAATTTGCCGTAGCGCCCTTGTTTAATGACCAGCGGCGACTGACATTCCGGGCAACTGCGGTCCGGCACGATCTCGGGTTCGATGAGGCCGGGCTTGTCGTCCAGATTGCGCGTGTAATCGCATTCGGGATAAGCGGTACAGCCGATGAATTTTCCGCGCCGGCCGAGGCGGATGGATAATGGTTTGCCGCACTTGGGGCATGCCTCATCCATAGCTTCCTGGGTGACATCCTTGCGCGTGACGGTTTCCTCTTTGAGATCCACTTGCTCCTTGAAGGGTTTCCAGAAATCCTTCATGAGCGGTATCCATTCCTTCTCGCCGCGCGCCACGGCGTCAAGATCGTCTTCCAGCTTCGCGGTGAAGTCGTAATCCACGTATTTTGCGAAGTGTTCGGTCAACAGCTTATTGACCACACGGCCGACATCGGTGGGGGAAAACTGGCGTTTGTCCAACACGACGTATTCGCGCGCCTGTAGCGTGGAGATGATGCTTGCATACGTCGAGGGACGGCCGATGCCGTATTCTTCCAGCGTCTTCACCAGGCTGGCCTCGGTGAAACGGGGCGGCGGTTCGGTGAAGTGCTGTTCGGGACGGATGCCGAGCAGGTCCACGGCCTCGCCTACCAGCATCAGTGGCAGCAGGCGGTCTTCGTCTTCGCTCTTGCCTTCGTCCAGCCCCTCCTGGTAGACCGTCATAAAGCCTGGGTCCACCACGACCGAGCCGTTGGCGCGAAACATCCCGGCATCACCTGCCCGCAGATCCACCGCCACGGTATCTATCGTGGCGTGAATCATCTGACAGGCGACGGTGCGTTTCCAGATAAGTTGATAGAGTTTGAGCTGATCCGCGCTGAGATACTCCTTGATCGTCTCGGGCACCCGTTCCGCCGAGGTCGGGCGGATCGCCTCGTGGGCCTCCTGGGCGTTCTTGGATTTGTTCTTGTAGAACTGCGGTTGCGCGGGGACATTGTTGCTGCCGTAGCGGGTTGCGATGAGTGCGCGGATTTCATCGAGCGCCTCTTGCGCGAGATTCACCGAGTCGGTGCGCATATAGCTGATGAGACCGACGCTGCCTCCGCCGACATCAATACCTTCGTACAATTGCTGCGCGGTACGCATGGTACGTTGTGCGGTGAAGCCGAGCTTGCGCGCGGCTTCTTGCTGCAAAGTGGAGGTGGTGAAGGGCGCCGCCGGGTTGCGTTTGCGCTGTTTCTTGTCCACCTTGCCGACCACGAGCTTGCCCGCTGCGGATTTCAGAAGTTCGGCCTGTGTCTCGTGGGCACGTCCGGTATCCGTGATACTGAACTGAGTGATCTTCTTGCCCTGATATTCGATGAGCTTGGCGCTGAAGTTTTGACCCTTGCAGGCGGCCTGGGCCTCGACCGTCCAGTATTCGCGGGGAACGAATTTTTCGATCTCCAGTTCGCGCTCGACTATCATGCGCAGCGCCGGGCTCTGCACGCGGCCTGCTGAGAGTCCGCGCCGGATCTTTTTCCACAACAGCGGCGACAGATTGAAGCCCACCAGATAATCCAGCGCGCGCCGTGCCTGCTGGGCGTTGACCAGTTCGGTGGATAATTCGCGCGGGTGCTCGACAGCCTCGTTCACCGCACGCTTGGTGATCTCGTAAAATACCACGCGCTTGACGTCCTTGCCCTTGAGCAATTTCTTTTCCTTGAGGATTTCGTACAGATGCCAGGAAATGGCCTCGCCTTCACGATCCGGATCGGTGGCGAGATACAGCGCGTCGGCTTTTTTCATGGCCTTGGCGATGGCGTCTACGTGCTTTTCATTTTTTTCGATGACCTGGTATTTCATCGCGAAGTCGTGGTCGGGGTCCACCGCGCCTTCCTTGGGCAGCAGATCGCGCACGTGACCATACGAGGCGAGGACCTCAAAGCCCTTGCCCAGATATTTTTTTATGGTCTTCGCTTTGGCGGGCGATTCAACGATGACGAGATAGTTCATAAATTCAGATACACGATACAAGATACAAGATACAAGTGTGAAGAAGCGCTGCCGGTAGATAATTCATAGCGTAGTCCCCTTGTATTTTTTCTCTTGTATCTTTTATCGGCCTTAATTAAAGCAAAGCCCGCATAAGCGGGCTTGTAGAAGATTTGGTGGTTGATTTTTATTGTGTCCTTGGTGTTTTTTGTGCCTGCCGTTAGTGCATCGTACCGGTCATTTCTTCATAGACCAGGTCTTCCATCCAGGCGACGGCGGCCTCCTGGCCCGGCTGGTTGAACAAGACCATCAATACCACCCACTTGACCTGATCGAGATCTATCTCTTCGGTCTCCAGCGCCATCACGCGGTCTATCACCAGTTCGCGGTTGCGCTGGTCGAGCACACCGACCTCCTCCAAAAATTGCAGGAAGCCACGCAGCTCGGTCCCCAGTTTGCCCTGTTCGCGTTCGGTGTAAATGCGGATGGACTGGCTGTTCGAAAAGGTCTCGGCCGGATGATGCTGTCTTAACGCGGCCAGCCCATCCATCCACGCAAAGGCCTTGCTGATCTCGCTGCGCGGGAAACCCGCCTCGAGCAGTTCCGCCATGAGGGTCTCTTGATCGGAGTTGACCTCGACCTCTTCGTCCATATAGTTCTCGAAGAGGTACATCAGTACATCGAGTACATTTTCCTTCATGTCAAACCCTCTTAGTCACGCGGGTATAGTGCCCGCCGGGCGCCGATACCACATGGCCTTGCAATTCCAGTACCAGAAGCATGGAGGAAACCGCCTCTGGCGTCAATCCACTGCGTTCAATCAGACTGTCAACAGGGGTTGGGTCAAAACCCAGGCAGTCGAGCAGTGTCAGAGATTCGACACTCAACCCGGAGGTTATGTTCCCTACGCCGTCAGTTTGGCGCGCCGGGGCCGCTTCCGGCGTCCCGCCTCCCGCGACATTAGTAGAACCCTTCGCTATCGCTCTTCCCTGTACGTCAGCGGTGACCTGGGCTATAGGACCCAGCTCTTCCAGTATGTCGGCCACCGTTTCGACGAGCTTGGCCCCCTGCCGGATCAGTGCATGGCAGCCGCGCGCCAGGGGGTTGTGGATGGAGCCGGGGATGGCGAATACCTCACGGCCCTGCTCGGCGGCGAGCCGCGCGGTGATGAGCGAACCGCTTTGCACCGCCGCCTCGACGACCAGCACACCCAGGCTGAGACCACTGATAATGCGGTTGCGGCGCGGGAAATTCAAGGCCAGGGCCGGTGTGCCGAGCGGAAATTCCGATATCAGCGCTCCGTGTCCGGCGATCTCATGGGCGAGTTCGCGGTGCCGCGCCGGGTAGACGCGGTCGAGACCCGTCCCGGCGACGGCGATGGTCTTACCACCTGCCTCCAGCGCCCCACGATGCGCGGCGGCATCTACGCCCAATGCGAGGCCGCTGGTGATGATAAGCCCCGACTGGGTGAGGTAGCTCGCAAAGGCATGCGCGGTCTCGCTGCCGCCCGGTGTCGGGTTGCGGCTGCCCACGATGCCGAGTTGGTAAGCCGACAGGAGATCAGGGTCGCCGATCACATAAAGTACGGCGGGCGGGTCGGCGATCTCGCGCAGGAGTTTGGGATAACGCGGATCGGAGAGGGTGATGAGGTGATGGTTGGGCTCCGCCAGCCAGGCGAGATCGCGTTCGACGGCGGCCCAATCAGGATTTGCCAGATAGTCGAGGCCTTTCTGGCTGAACAAACCACTCGCGGCGCGCTCGCCGGGCGAGTCGAAGATCACCCGGGGTTCCTTGTAGCGCTCGAGCAGTGCCAGAATAGTGGCGGGGCCTACGCCCGGAGTCCGTTGCAGGGCCAGCCAGTATTTCATACAAGGGGCTACGGATTAGGGACTGGGGGCTAGGGATGGAGAATTTTACAGGTAGTCTGGGGTTTTCCCCCAGTCCCTAATCCCAGCCCCTAACCCCTGTTTTTAAGGATTTCTCACCACGTCATTGAGCCGCAGCGGCCCGGTTGCCTCCATCACCAGCGCGTAGCTGATCCGGTCGTAGGTGCGAAACACGATGAGGATACCGGCCTGTTCGTCGGGTAACTGAACGGTGTCATCCGACGGCGGGCTCACGATGTCGCGCACGGCCTGTCCGCGTTGATAGACGGCGAGCACGGTGCCCTGCTCCATGCCTTGTTCAGCGCCGAGATCGAGTGCGACGACCTGGTAACGGCCGAGGCTTCTAACACCCTCAAAGATCGAGATGATATTGCCCTCGACGGTATTTTTGGGGGGGTGGGGGAAAAAGTTTTGTTCGTAGCGCTCGCCCGTGATGGGCAGTAAACGATCGCCGATGACGGTCTCGCGCTCGGCGCGCTCCAGCTTCAGGGTGGTGACCGGGTCACCCCATTTCTCCACCGTGGCCTCACCGACGTAAAGGGCTTCGTAACCGAGGATCTCGTTCTCTTTTTTGGGCTGTTCCTCTTTATGTACCTGTGTCGGGTCCATAATCGGCGGCTCGGTCTTGTTGTCCTCCGGTTTCACGGGGGGCGGCTTGCGGTAGGGCTTGCCCAACCGCAGGATGTGATAGCGGCCAGCCGGATTTTCCTTCAGCCCGCGCACATAGACGCGATCTCCCGAGCCGCTGGCCAGGTGTTCGCCGGCGCTGGCGACGACATAGGGGGCAGCCCCCATCTCTTCCTGCGTGACGACTCGCGGCTTGGTCAGAAACGGGGCGATGGCCTCATAGGGGATGGTGGGAATAGGGCGTTCCAGAGCAGTGGTGCGGGTGCGCGGCGAAAGTCTGACTGTGCTACCGCGTAGCGTGCCGCGTTGCAGGCCGAGTTGAGGCGCGCCGTTCTGGTAAGTGAGCACGACGACATCGCCGGGATAGATCAAATTGGGGTTCTTGATGCCGGGATTGGCCTTCCAGATCTCCGGCCAGCGCCAAGGCTTGGTGAGAAAACGTCCCGCGATGTCCCACAGCGTGTCGCCTTTGACCACGGTATAACTGTCGGGGTGTTTGGGATTGAGCTCGACAGGCGCTGCGGCAACACTGGTAATGCTCAGCGCGAGCATGAGACCGAACCATTTTGTCATCGTCACGGGTGCCCCCTTTTGGCTAACGTTGCCGGCCTCCCCCTCTATGCGGAGGATGGCCCTTTCCTTTATAATCTAACAGATTAAACGTTGTCACGACTACTGTCCAATCGAGATCTTATGGCTTTGCTTCCGATACTGCATTTCCCGGATCCGCGCCTGCGCATCAAGGCGGCGCCGGTGGCCGTGGTGGACGACGCCCTCCGCAAACTGGTGGACGATATGTTCGAGACCATGTACGTCGCGCCAGGGATCGGCCTCGCCGCACCGCAGATCAACGTGAGCATGCGCGTGGTGGTGATAGATATTTCCCTGGAGCGCAATCGGCCGCTGTGCCTCATCAATCCCGAGATCCTGTCCCGTGTAGGGGAGATCAGTTCGGAAGAAGGTTGTCTATCGGTACCTGATGAATTCGAGGTCGTCGAGCGTGCCAGCAAGGTCGAGGTGCGCGCCTTGGGACGGGACGGACAGCCGTTCGAGATGGAGGCGGACGACTTGCTCGCGGTCTGCATCCAGCATGAGATAGATCACCTCGACGGTAAGCTATTCGTGGATTATCTCTCCGCCCTTAAAAAGCAGCGCCTCCGCAAGCGTCTGGAGAAGCAGGAGAAAATGGAGAGGGTATCGCGCCACACCCTGTGAGGCCTCTCCCACACCCCGTGAGGCCACTTAGAGTCATCTTTGCCGGTACCCCTAAATTCGCGGTGGCGGCATTGCAGGCTCTGCTGGATTCGGCGCACGAGGTCTGTGCCGTATACACCCAGCCGGACCGGCCCGCCGGGCGCGGCCGCACGTTGCAGGCGAGCCCGGTCAAACAATGTGCGCTGGACCATCGTATTCCCCTGTTTCAACCGCACAGCCTCAAGGAGCCCTCGGCTCAAGAGGCGCTGCGGGTCCTGCGCGCCGATCTCATGGTGGTGGTGGCCTACGGGCTGCTATTGCCCGCCGCGGTGCTGAGCGCGCCGCGGCTCGGATGCGTCAATATCCACGCCTCGCTGCTGCCGCGCTGGCGCGGCGCCGCGCCCATCCAGCGCGCCATCCTGGCAGGAGATGAACAGACCGGCATCACCCTGATGCAGATGGATGAGGGCCTGGACACCGGCGCCATCCTGGCGCAGCGTTCGTGCCCGATTTTAACCACGGATACCGCCGCAACCCTGCATGACCGTCTGGCCGCTTTGGGGGCCGAGACCCTGATCGAAACTCTCGGCCCGCTGCAAGAGGGCACGATCGCCCCTCGTCCACAGGATGAGAACGAGGCCTGCTATGCGGCCAAACTGTCTAAACAAGAGGCCGTGCTGGACTGGCGGGACGGGGCCGCCGCGCTGGCCCGCAAGGTGCGTGCCTTCAACCCGAGCCCGGTAGCGCAGACCACGCTGAACTGCACCGGCCGCGAACCCCGCACCCTGCGCATCTGGTTCGCCCAGCCTTTAAATGAAACGGTTGATGCAGAGCCGGGGAGCATTTTGCGCACCGGCCTGGACGGTATTGATGTCGCGACGGGGCGAGGCACGCTGCGTCTTTTGGAGGTGCAACTCCCGGGCGGGCGAGCTGTTAAGGCCGCGGATTTTGTCAATGCACAGCACCTGGAAGGGTGTACATTCGGTTGACGAAAATTCTCAACGCGAAGACGCCAAGATTAGCCATAAATAATTTACCGCAGAGGACGCAGAGGAATACCCTCAAGAAGGGTTTGTTTCTCCTCAGCGCCCTCCGCGGTGAAGCTTTTTCAACCGCAAGCCTGCACGCCATGTTGAGTACTAAACAAAAATGATAAATCCGCGCGCGGCTGCCGCCAAGGCGCTGGTCCAAGTGTTGGAGCAAGGACGCTCGCTCGATAAGGCGCTGCCGCCGGCGCTGGCGGAAGTCGAAGAGGGGTCGCAGGGGCTGGTGCAGGAGCTTTGCTACGGAGTGCTGCGCTGGCGGTTACGCCTGGAGGCGCTGGCCGCGCGCCTGCTGCACAAACCCGTCGCCGACTCGGCGATTCATGCGCTGCTGCTGGTGGGTCTCTATCAACTGCTCTACCTGCGGGTGGCGGCGCATGCGGCCGTGGATCAGACGGTCGCAGCCTGCGAAGCCTTGGGCAAGCCGTGGGCCAAGGGGCTTATCAATGCGACGCTGCGCAACGTTCTGCGTAACAGCGCCACGCTGCTGGCCGAACTCGACCTATCGGATGAAGCCACATACTCTCATCCGGTCTGGCTGCTGGAGCGGCTGAAACACGACTGGCCCGAACACTGGCCCGCCATTGTCAAGGCCAATAACGAACGGCCGCCGCTGTGGCTGCGCGTCAACGTCCAGCGCACCACGCGCGAGGCCTATATGGAGCAACTTGCTGCGGCGGGCATAAAAGCCGGCGCCTCGCCGCACAGCCAGCAGGCCGTTTTACTGGAAGAGCCGGTGGGTGTGGAGGCACTGCCCGGTTTTGAGCAAGGTCTGGTGTCGGTACAGGACGCCGCGGCCCAGCAGGCGGCGCTGCTGCTCGGGGCCCAGCCTGGAGAACGCATCCTCGATGCCTGCGCCGCGCCCGGCGGCAAGACCTGTCACATCCTGGAGCTGCAACCCGAGTTGGGTGAGCTGATGGCCGTAGACAGTGATGAGCGGCGCAGCGCGCGCATCCGGGAAAATCTCACCAGGCTGGGGTTGGTCGCTCCCGGCATCCTGCCTCCCGCGACACTAGCACATCCCTGTGTGTCGCAGGTGCGCCTGGTGACGGGCGATGCGAGCCGCCCGCAGGATTGGTGGGATGGCAAATTATTCGATCGCATCCTGCTCGACGCGCCCTGTTCAGGCACCGGCGTGATCCGCCGTCACCCGGACATCAAACAGTTGCGTACCCCGGCTGACATTGAGATACAGAGCCGCTTGCAACAAGAGATGCTCACGGCGCTGTGGCCCTTGCTGCGCGCAGGCGGTATGCTGTTGTATGTCACCTGTTCAATCCTCAAGCGGGAAAACGAGCAGTCAATACAACATTTTCTTGCAACCCATCC
The DNA here is from genome assembly GCA_035561915.1 of Gammaproteobacteria bacterium. Lineage (GTDB taxonomy): Bacteria > Pseudomonadota > Gammaproteobacteria > SURF-13 > SURF-13 > JACPZD01. Next base: position 9,136 of record DATMXC010000004.1, on the reverse strand, counting down.
GGATGCGCGCGCCGATGAAATACGGTTCGCCTGGCATGGGCAGGCACGGGCGCTGGTGGGCGACTATATATTGCCGGGGGAACAGGGGATGGATGGATTTTATTATGCACGCTTGCGTAAGGTCTAAGGCAGTGTTGAAGAATACCCTGCTGGGGCTATTAGTATTAGGGTGGGCGTGTGTCGGCATGGCGCGCGCCGAAGAGGGGCCTAAACCACTGGAACATTTTGTGGTGGAGCACGCCGGCACCCATCTCGTGGAAGAGGTCTATGTGCTTAATGCGCGGATTTTGTATCGCTTCAACCCGGACGTGCTGGAGGCGCTGGAGAGCGGTGTGCCGTTGACCATCAGGCTGGATGTCGAGATACTGCGGCCGCGGGAATGGTTGTGGAATGAGACCTTCACCACACTCGTGCAGCGCTACCAGTTGCAGTACCACGCCCTCACCCAGCAATATCTGGTGAAGAATCTCAACAGCGGTATCCAATACAATTTCCCTACCCGGGAGGGCAGCATGGAGGCGCTGGGGGAGATCGGCGATCTGCCGCTGCTCGACAAGCGTCTGCTCGATCCAGGCACGCACTACACGGCGCGGTTGCGCGCCGATCTCGATGTCGAGTCACTGCCCGGACCTTTGCGACTGCTGGCGTATCTGTCTCCGCAGTGGCGCGTGCAAAGCGAGTGGTACACATGGCCGCTAACACACTGAGACGCCCGCGCCTCGGGCTTACCTGGGTGGCGATCCTGTTCATCCTGCTGTTCGCGTCGCTCTATCTGGTGAGCGATATCACCCAGAACTCCGAGCAATTTGGGCGCATCTATTATCTGTTACTCATACTGAATGGCGTAGGGCTGGTGATCCTCGCGGTGCTGATCGGCATCCAGCTCACACGCCTGGTGCGGCAATACCGCGCGGGCGCCGCGGGTTCGCGGCTCACTGTGCGGCTCGTGATTATGTTCGTCGTCTTGTCGGTCGCACCGGTCTCGATGGTGTTTTATTTCTCCGTGGGATTTTTGCGCAGCGGCATTGATAGCTGGTTCGATGTGCGCGTCGAGCAGGCCTTGAGCGACGCGCTGGATTTGAGCCGCGCCGCGCTCGATGTAAGGTTGCGCGAGATGTTGCGGCAAACCGAACTGCTCGCAGACGAACTCGCCGACGCGACGGACACCGGCGCGGCGCTGATCCTCAACGACCTGCGCGGCCGCAGCGCGGCGGAGGAGCTCACCCTACTGGCGCAGAACGGGCGCATCATCGCCTCGAGCAGCGCCGATCCGACCATGGCCACGCCGAGTCTACCGCCCGAGCGCGTGCTGGCGCAGGTGCGGCAGGGCCGCAATTACGTGGCGCTGGACCCGATCCGCGACGCCGGCCTGCACGTGCGCGTGGTGGTGAGCGTCCCGGTGACGAATCCCAACGCCGAATTGCGGGTGCTGCAGGCGCTTGCGCCCATCGCCGAGCGGCAGAGCCGCCTCGCCGACAGCGTGCAGTCGGCCTTCGCCCAGTATAAAAAGCTCGCCTTCCTGCGCAAGCCGCTCAAGGACAGCTTCACGATGACCTTGTCACTGGTGCTGGCGCTCAGCCTGCTGTCAGCCGTGTGGGCGGCCTTCTTTTCCACGCGCCGGCTGGTCGCGCCGATCCGTGATCTTGCGGAAGGCACCCGTGCGGTGGCCGCTGGCGACTACGACAAGCGCCTGCCGGTTTCGTCCAACGATGAATTGGGTTTTCTGGTGCAATCCTTCAACGTTATGACGCGCAAGATCGCACAGGCGCGCGATGCGGTAAGTATGAGCCGGCAGCAGGCCGAGAGTCAGCGCGTCTATCTGACGGCCCTGCTGGAGCGGCTCTCCTCGGGCGTGCTGACGCTGGATTCGCAGCAGCATTTGCGCACCGCGAACGCCGCGGCGAGTCAGTTACTGAACACCGACCTCGGCGCGGCGCTGGGCCGTACGTGGGAGGAGATCGCCGCCGCCCACCCGCACCTCGCGGAATTCGGCGGCGCCATTGGTCGGCATCTCTCCGCGCCCGCTCAACAGGACTGGCGCGAAGAGTGCGTCATGACGACGCCCGCCGGGCGGCAGACGTTGATGTGCCGCGGCACCTTGCTGCCGGGCGCCGACGGAGCTGAGCCGGATTATCTGGTGGTGTTCGATGACGTCACCGCCCTGATCCAGGCCCAGCGCGACGCCGCTTGGGGCGAGGTGGCGCGGCGTCTGGCGCATGAGTTCAAGAACCCCTTGACGCCGATTCAGCTCTCCGCCGAGCGCCTGCGTCACAAGTACCTCAAGACCATGGATGCCAAGGACGCTGAGGTGCTGGATCGCTCCACCCATACCATCGTACAGCAGGTGGAGGTGATGAAGGACATGGTCAACTCGTTTGCCGAGTACGCCCGCAACCCGCAGATGCAGCCGCGGCCGCTGCAGTTGAATCAGTTGGTCAATGAGGTGTTGGATCTGTATCGCGGCGGAGGGGCGGGTGCGCAATTTTACGTGCGTCTGGAGCCGGATCTGCCGCTGATTGAGGCCGACCCCGGACGCTTGCGCCAATTGTTGCATAATCTCATCAAGAACTCGCTCGAGGCGATGAGCGGCAAGCGCGGTTCGCGAATCATTGTCGGCACGCGCAGCGTCCACGATCACGATCACCAGTTTGTCGAGTTGTGGGTGGAGGATCGCGGGCCGGGCATTCCTGAGGAGATCATGGCCCAATTGTTCGAGCCCTATGTGACTACCAAACCCAAGGGGACTGGGCTAGGATTGGCGATTGTGAAGAAGATCGTCGAGGAGCATGGGGGCACGTTGACCGCAGAAAATCCCAAGGAGGGCGGCGCATGCCTGAAGATTCGTTTTCCGGTGTTGTCTACGGCGCAGGTCAGTGATAGCGGGACGGCGGCATAGATATTATGAGCACTGCGCACATTTTGGTAGTAGACGACGAACCCGAGATCCGGCGCCTGGTCAGGGAGATCCTGGAGGACGAGGGCTACGAGGTCACAGTCGCCGAGGGCGGCAACGAGGCGCGTCAGGCGCGCCGCGCGCGTCGCCCGGACCTCACCTTACTCGACATCTGGATGCCCGACATAGACGGCATCTCGCTCCTCAAGGAGTGGTCGAACGGCGGCACACTGCCCTCGCCGGTCATCATGATGTCCGGGCACGGCACAGTGGAGACGGCCATCGAGGCGACTCGTCTCGGCGCCTACGACTTCATCGAAAAACCCTTGTCGCTCGCCAAGCTGCTGCTTACCGTGGAGCGCGCCCTGGAGGCGGACAAGCTGCACAAGGAAAATATCGGACTGCGCCGTCACGTCCAGTCCGTCGCAGAACCCGTCGGCAAGAGTCAGCCCATCCAGCAATTGCGCGAACAGATCAAACGCATTGCGCCGCATGAAAGCTGGGTGCTGATCAGCGGCGAGCCGGGCAGCGGTAAGGAGACCTTCGCACGCACTCTGCATGCGTTGAGCGCGCGCAGCGGCGGGCCGTTTGTGGACGTGAGTGTCGCCTCCCTGGCGCGCGAAAATGCGGCGGCGGAGTTGTTCGGCAGTGAAGAAGGAGGGCATATACACTTCGGACGCCTGGAACAGGCCAACGGTGGCACATTGTTTATGGATGACGTGGGCGATATGGATCCGGCGATTCAGGCCCGCCTGCTAGGCGCCCTACAGACCCATTCCTTTTTGCGCCTGGGCGGCAGTGAGCCGGTGCAGACCAATGTGCGCATTATCGCAGCCACCCATCGTGACTTGCGCGAGGAGGTGCAGGCCGGACGTTTCCGCGAGGACCTCTATTTTCATCTCAATGTCGTGCCGCTTACCATTCCGCCGTTGCGCGATCACTGCGAAGACGTGCCGGACTTGTTGAACTTTTATGTAAACGCCATCGTGGATCAGGAAAATCTCCCTTACCGGAAATTCAGCGTCGCCGCGCAAAACCGCTTGCGCAACTACGGCTGGCCGGGTAATGTGCGCGAACTCAAGAACCTGGTACAGCGGCTGCTGATTCTGGGCTCCGGGGAAGAGATCAGTCTCGCGGAGGTGGATGCCGCGCTGGGGGCTCTGCCGCGCGAGGCGGTCACGACGGCCACGGCGAACTTCGATCTGCCGTTGCGTGAGGCCCGCGACCAGTTCGAAAAGGCCTATCTGGAACACTTGATGGCCAAGACCGGCGGTAGTGTAGGCAAAACCGCGAAGCTTGCGGGTATCGAGCGCACCCATTTGTACCGTAAATTGCGCAGTCTGGGGATTGCGGCCAAGCATGAGAAACCGGAATAAGGCACAGGGAAGGGAAAAGAGGAAAGGGATAAAGATACAATATGACTATGAATCCCTCAAATAGGATTTTCTTAGTAGCTTGGCGCTCAAGCAGCCGGTACATTGCCGTCTATGGCTCCCGTTTTCCTTTCCCCTGTTCCCTTGTTCCTGCTTAATATATGAAAATCATCATTCTCGGCGCCGGGCAGGTCGGCTCATCAGTCGCTGAAAACCTGTGCAGCGAGGCCAACGACATCACGGTGGTGGACACCGATGTGCGCCGTCTGCAGGAGTTGCAGGTGCGTTTTGATTTGCGCACCGTGGTGGGGCAGGCCTCGCATCCCGATGTGCTGGCGCGCGCGGGGGCTGAGGATGCGGACATGCTGCTCGCGGTCACCAACAGCGACGAGACCAACATGGTCGCCTGCCGCGTTGCCTATAATCTGTTCCACACTCCGACCAAGATCGCCCGCGTACGTTCTCTTGAATATCTCAACTATCCGCAACTATTTTCGCCCGACGCCTTTCCGGTGGACGTGCTCATCAGCCCCGAGCAACTGGTCACCGATTATGTACAGCGGCTGATCGAATTTCCCGGCGCCTTGCAGGTGCTGGATTTTGCCCGCGGTCTGGTGCAGTTGGTTGCGGTCAAGACCTACCATGGCGGGCCGCTGGTGGGAAGAGAGCTGCGCGAGCTGCGCGAGCACATGCCGGGTATCGAGACGCGGGTGGTGGCGATCTTCCGCCGCGGGCAGTCCATCATTCCGCAGGGCAGCACCGTAATCGAAGTGGATGACGATGTGTTTTTCATCGCCGCCACCAAAAATTGCCGGGCCGTGATGAGCGAGCTGCGCAGGCTCGACAATCCTTACAAACGTATCATCATTGCGGGCGGCGGCAACATCGGAAAACGCCTCGCCAAGGCGCTGGAAGACGATTACCAAGTCAAGCTCATCGAGCATAATCCAGGGCGCGCCCGCCAGATCGCGGAGGAGTTGCACCACACCACCGTGCTGCAAGGTGACGCCACCGATGAAGACCTGCTGAGCGAAGAGAATATTCAGGACACCGACATCTTTTGCGCACTCACCAATGACGATGAGGATAATATCCTTTCCGCCATGCTGGCCAAAAAACTCGGCTGCCGCAAGGTGATGGCGCTCATCAACCGCGCCGCTTACGTAGATTTGATGGAGAGCGGAAGCATAGACATCGCCATCTCGCCGCAACAGGCGATGATCGGCAGCCTGTTGGCCCATATCCGGCGCGGCGACGTGGCCGTGGTGCATTCACTGCGGCGCGGCGCGGCCGAGGCCATCGAGGCAGTGGCGCACGGCGACAGCCGTACCTCCAAGGTGATCGGGCGCGCCATCGAAGACATCAAGCTGCCCGCCGGCGCCACCATCGGCGCCATCGCCCGCGGTGATGAGGTGCTTATCGCCCATCACGACACCGTGATCGAGGCGGAGGATCATGTCATCCTGTTTCTGGTGGATAAGCGCCGCATCTCCGAGGTGGAACGGTTGTTTCAGGTCGGCGTGACGTTTATTTGATAATAGGTAGGGCCGAATTCATTCGGCCTTCCATGCGAATAAATTCGCACCTACAATAATTTTATGCAATTTCTCGTCATTCAACGCATCATGGGTTTGTTGCTGATGCTGTTCAGCCTTACCATGCTGCCCTGCATTGTGCTTTCCTGGTTCGATCAGGACGGTGGTTTTGCGCCGTTCCTCAAAGCCTGCCTCATTACTTTAATGACGGGTTTTCTGTTGTGGCTCCCGGTGCGGCGCCAGGGCAGGGAGTTGCGTACGCGCGATGCCTTTGTCATCGTGAGCCTGTTTTGGACCCTACTCGCATTGTTCGGTGCCTTGCCTTTCCAATTCGTCGGCACCACCTCGCTCATGGTGGACGCCTATTTTGAAACCATGTCCGGGCTGACCACCTCCGGTTCCACCGTACTCACCGGCCTCGATCATCTCGCGCCTTCGATGAATTTATGGCGCGGTATCCTGCAGTTCATGGGTGGCATGGGCATTGTGGTGCTGGCGGTGGCCATCCTGCCCATGCTGGGCGTAGGCGGCATGCAGCTCTATAAAGCTGAAACGCCGGGGCCGATGAAGGAAAGCAAGCTCACGCCGCGCATCAGAGAGACGGCCAAGGCGCTATGGTACATCTACCTGGGTCTCACCGCGGCCTGCGCCCTGGCCTTGTGGGCCGCGGGCATGACGCCCTTTGATGCCTTGATCCACAGCTTCGCTACGGTGTCCACCGGTGGGTTTTCCACGCATGACGCGAGCATTGCTTATTTCAACAGCCCCACCATTGAAATGGTACTCACGCTGTTCATGTTTTTAGGTGGTACGAGTTTTGCGCTGCATTTTCTGGCATTCCGCGGCCGCAGCCTGCGCAGCTATTGGCAAGACACCGAGTTTCGCATTTATCTCGCCATCGTGTTAACGGCAACGGTGTCTATCGCGCTTTACCTGTACCTCTCGGCCACCTATCCAACGCCGCTGGAGTCCTTGCGCTACGCGGTATTTCAAGTAGTCACCATGGCCACCACCACCGGCTACATGAGCGCGGACTTCGGCGCCTGGCCGCCGGTGCTGGGCGCGTTGCTGCTCATTATCAGTTTCTTCGGCGGCTCGGCGGGCTCCACATCGGGCGGCATGAAGGTGGTGCGCGTCGTGCTACTGTTCAAACAGACCTTGTGTGAAATCCAGCGCTTGATCCATCCGCACGCCATCGTACCCTTAAAGCTATCCGGTAAACCCGTACCGGAGCGTACCATCGCCGCGGTGTCCGCGTTCTTTGCAACATATCTTGCAAGCTTCACCATCATCGCCTTGAGTATCTCGGCGATGGGTGTGGACCTCGTCACCGCCTTCAGCGCCACCGCGGCGGCGATCAACAACACCGGCCCCGGCCTCGGCGCGGTGGGCCCCGCCGCCAACTTCGCCGCGCTTCCCGAGGCCGCCAAGTGGCTGTTGTCGCTGGCCATGCTGTTAGGCCGGTTGGAGCTGTTTACCCTGTTTGTGATATTGACCCCCGCCTTTTGGCGTAAGTAAACAGAGCAGCGAGGAGGATTCATGAAGCAACTGCGATGGCTACTAGTGGCGGTGCTGCTGGCCGTGTTGACGGCCTGCTCCGGCAATCCGATTCTGGGAAAGTGGGAGACCAAACCGTTGAACGTGATGGGGATCAGCATAGACATCACCCCCGGTCTGGAGTTTACCCGCGACACCATGAAACTCAACGGCCAGATGCACAAGGTTACCTACAAGGCCGAGGGCAATACTGTCCATGTCATAGGCGAGAGCGGCATAGGGCTGGTGGTGCATGTGGTGGACAGGGATCACATGTATACGGAGATCGGCGGCATCCGTATTGATTACACTCGCGTCAAGAATTAAGGAACCTCTGATCAAGTCAGAGGTTCCTGCGGTGCAGGGACGCACCGCCATTTTTCAAACATGGAAGTGTTTGAAAAATGAAGAAAAGCAAAAACCACATTTTTTGCTTTTCGTGCTCTGAGAAGTCCAGGATGGACTTATTCAGAGCTTCCTTTAAGTGCCGGCATCGTCCAATTCCGCGGAATAATCGGCCGCCAGAATGTGTTTGGCGCGAGCTTCGTACTCAGGCGGGACTTGCAGCTTGATGCCGCCGACCGCGATACTGTACAGCCAATCGGTCTGCACCAGATGTTCGTCCATCAACGCACAGGGAATACCTTCGGCGCGCAGGCGCCCCATCGCGATGTGCGCGAAGGGCGTCAGGTCGTAGCTTGCGACAGTTACCATTTTCATGCTGATGTCAGCAGCGGGCGCAGCGTGGTCAACAGGCTCTTGAACAACCACTTGTTATGTCGCTCCTCGGAGGCCAACAGCTCCTTCATGTGCTGGCGCTGCATCGGCATGCTGAAGCACGCCGGACAGTTGTCGCGGATCACGGGCAAGCTTGCCTCCTCCGCGAAGGCCGCTAGCTGGCGCTCGCGCACATACACCAGCGGGCGAATCACGCGCACATCGCCGGCGTCGTTCAGATAATTCGCCTGCATGGTGCGCAACTTGCCGCCGTGAAACGCGGACATGAGAAAGGTCTCAGCGACATCATCCAAATGCTGGGCGAGCGCAAGCACGTTGTAGCCGTGCTTGCGCGCGGTGTCGTACATCACGCCGCGCTTCATGCGCGAGCAATAGGCGCAGAAAGAGTCGTTGCCCATATTTTCCCTGGCCTGTTCCATGATGGGCTGGGCACGGTAAAAATACGGCACGCCCAGATCCGTCATCACTTCTTTGAGCGGCGAAGGATCAAACCCTTCAACCTGCGGGTCCACCGTTACCACACCGAGTGCAAAGCGCACCGGCGCGCGGCGTTGCAAGTGCAACAAAATATGCAGCAGCGAGAGCGAGTCCTTGCCGCCTGAGACGCCGAGCAGAATACGGTCACCCTCGCGTATCATGTCAAAGTCGCCGATGGCGCGTCCGGCGCGTCGCAGCAATGTTTTGGGTGGGGTTATCAGATGGTGCATGGGTTCCTCACAGTAACGCCTTATTATAACCGCCTTGCGCGCACAAAAAATCGCTTGATTTACGCGCCCATTCAAGTTTGACTATAGGCTCGAATCAAGTGAGGGGATAGCTATGGGTATTTTTGTCATCATTTTGCTGGCCTTTGCGATACTCATCGTCCTGATGGGCGTCCAATCGGTGCCGCAGGGAATGGAATACACGGTACAGCGTTTCGGGCGTTACACCCGCACGCTGAAGCCCGGTCTCAATCTTATCGCTCCCATCGTGGATCGCGTCGGCGCCAAGATGAACATGATGGAGACGGTGCTGGAGGTGCCGTCGCAGGAAATCATTACCAAGGACAACGCCATGGT
>DATMXC010000003.1:0-7421 GCA_035561915.1 Gammaproteobacteria bacterium | reverse complement strand
CTTGAATCCGCACTGTCAAAACCGTTGTGAGGGTGACACTCAAAATAAGTTTCGTAGGGTTTCAAATAGCAAATTGCTATTTTTTCCCAAGCTCAGTAAGCTTGGCGGCTTTTAGGAGGGTCGCATGAGTCGCCAAAAGCTCGTGGCCGGGAACTGGAAGATGAATGGTTCCAAGGCCGCTACCCGCTTGCTGATTGGGGAGATCTTGCAGGGAATAACTAAGGTCAAAACGGCTGAGGTGGTGGTGTGCCCGCCGAATCTGTATCTGGCCGAAGCGGCGGCGCTTCTTGCGGGCAGCCGGATCGCGTTAGGGGCGCAGAATCTGTGCGCCGAGGTCGAGGCGGCGGGGGCTTATACCGGCGAGGTCTCCGCGGCGATGTTGCTCGATGTCGGTTGTCGTTATGTGATTGTAGGGCACTCCGAGCGGCGCGCCTATTACGGAGAAAGCGACGCCGTGGTCGCGCAAAAATGCGTACGTGCGCTGGATGTAGGGTTGAAGCCTATCGTCTGCGTGGGTGAATTACTGGAGGAGCGGGAGGGCGGTCGAACCGAGGCGGTGGTGGCCCGCCAACTGGACGCGGTGCTGGCCAAGCTGGCAGTAACCCGGCTGGCCGGGGCACTCATTGCTTATGAACCGGTGTGGGCGATTGGCACCGGCAAGACGGCCACACCTGAACAGGCTCAAGTCGTTCATGCCTTTATCCGGGGACGGATTGCTGCACACAATGCTACAATAGCAGGTTCCATACAGATACTTTATGGGGGCAGTGTCAAGGGCGCTAACGCCCGTGATCTTTTTAATATGGCGGACATAGACGGCGGGTTGATAGGCGGCGCGTCGTTGAACGCCGATGAGTTCCTGACCATTTGTCAGGCGGCAGGGTGATGGAAGCATGCTTACAGCTTTATTGGTGATAGATGTATTGGCCTGCGCGGGCCTGATCGGGTTGATTTTGCTTCAGCACGGCAAGGGCGCCGACGTGGGCGCGGCCTTTGGCAGCGGCGCGTCGCAGACGGTGTTCGGTAGTCAAGGTTCGGCCTCGTTTTTGACACGCACCACCGCGGTATTGGCGGTGGTATTCTTCGCCGCAAGCCTGGGTCTGGCTTACCTGTCGGGTCAGCAGACGAAGGGTAAAGATGTGGTGCAGAGATTGGCGCCCGTCACGGCTCCGGCACCTACGCCGCAATCCGATCTACCGCCTCAGTCCGCGGCGCCTGAGGGCAAAGTCGCAATAGACCCGATTACGGGCCTGCCGGCCCGGCCCAAGACGCCGTCCGGCGAAACCAAGGAGCAACCGGCGCCCGCTCCGGTAGCGCCAACCCCGCCGAACTGACGTTAAGTCCGGTCTTAAAATAGCGATTTTTAATCGCCGACGTGGTGGAATTGGTAGACACGCCGTCTTGAGGGGGCGGTGGCGTAAGCTGTGCGAGTTCGAGTCTCGCCGTCGGCACCATACAATAAATAGTCACTAGACTTGTTTAAATCTTCTGCTTAGACTGTCTCTAAAGGGGTTGTTGGCCTGTAGAACGAGGTTGATGTGTTAGAGAATTATCTGCCCATCTTGATTTTTATTGTGGTCGGCATCGCCTTTGGCGTTCTGCCGATCGTGGGCGGTTTCTTGCTCGCCCCGCACCGCCCCGACAGCGCGAAGACGTCGCCCTACGAGTGCGGCTTCGAGGCCTTCGAAGACTCACGCATGAAGTTCGATGTGCGCTACTACCTCGTGGCAATACTGTTTATCATCTTTGATTTGGAGATCGCCTTTCTGTTTCCCTGGGCCGTCGTGCTGAAGGAAATTGGCCTGTTTGGGTTCATGGCGATGATGGTGTTTCTCGGAATTCTGGTCGTGGGATTTATTTACGAGTGGAAGAAGGGTGCGCTGGAATGGGAATAGAAGGCGTCCTCGAAAAAGGCATGGTCACCACCAGCCTTGATGGCCTCATCAACTGGGCGCGCAGCGGCGCGCTCTGGCCCATGACCTTTGGCCTCGCCTGCTGCGCCGTCGAGATGATGCACGCCGGCGCTGCGCGTTACGACCTGGATCGCTTTGGTGTGATATTCCGCCCCAGCCCGCGCCAGTCCGACGTGATGATCGTCGCCGGTACACTGGTCAACAAGATGGCGCCCGCGTTACGCAAGGTCTATGACCAGATGGCCGAGCCGCGCTGGGTGATCTCGATGGGTTCCTGCGCCAACGGCGGCGGCTATTATCACTATTCCTACGCCGTGGTGCGCGGTTGCGATCGCATCGTGCCGGTGGATGTTTACGTGCCCGGCTGTCCGCCCACGGCGGAGGCGCTGCTGTACGGAGTCATTCAGCTCCAGAACAAAATCAAGCGCACCAACACCATCGCCCGCTAATTCCTGCTATGTCTGACATGACGACTCAGAGCCTTGCCGCGCGCCTTAAAGAAAGGTTTGGCGGCCTGCTGTCGGCCTGCAAGGAATCCATAGGCGAGGTGACCATCGAGATCCCTTGTAACCGGCTGCTTGAAGTGTGCCGCGCACTGCGCGACGAGGAAGCTTTCCACTTCGAGCAGTTGATGGATGTATGCGGCGTGGACTATTCCGTGTACGGCCACGGTTCGCGCGGTGAGACCGGACTCATCGCCGAGGACGTCATCGAATTCCCCGATTATCCCGAACAACACTGGAGCGGACCGCGCTTCGCCGTGGTCTACCACCTGCTCTCGCTCAAACACAACCGGCGCTTGCGTGTCAGGGTATTCGCTGAAGACGCTGACATGCCAATGGTGGACTCCATGATTGCAATATGGGCCTCCGCCAATTGGTATGAGCGCGAAGCCTTCGATCTGTTCGGCATCATGTTCGAAGGGCACCCCGACCTGCGGCGCATTCTCACAGACTATGGCTTTGTCGGCCATCCGTTTCGCAAGGACTTCCCGCTCATCGGCAATGTCGAGATGCGTTACGATCCCGAAAAACAGCGCGTCGTGTACGAGCCGGTGAAGATCGTAAACCGCGTGCTGGTACCGCGCGTCATTCGTCATGACCAACGTTACGTGGTGGATAAAACCCAACAAGGGGCGAATGATGGAGATTCGTAATTACACCATGAACTTCGGTCCGCAGCACCCGTCCGCACACGGTGTGTTGCGCTTGGTGCTGGAGATGGACGGCGAGGTGATCCAGCGCGCCGATCCGCATATCGGCCTGCTGCATCGCGGCACTGAAAAACTCGCCGAGAGCAAGCCCTTCAACCAGAGCATCGGTTATATGGATCGGCTCGACTACGTCTCCATGATGTGCAACGAGCACGGCTATGTGCTGGCGATGGAGAAGCTGCTCGATATTACGCCGCCGATTCGCGCTCAGTACATCCGTGTGATGTTTGACGAGATCACGCGCATCTTGAATCACCTGTTGTGGCTCGGCGCGCACGCCCTCGACATCGGCGCCATGACCGTATTTTTGTACTGCTTCCGCGAGCGCGAAGACCTGATGGACTGCTACGAGGCCGTGTCGGGGGCGCGCATGCACGCGACCTATTATCGCCCCGGCGGGGTATACCGTGACTTGCCTGACCGGATGCCGCAGTACAAATCCTCCAAATGGCATAACGAAAAAGAAACCGTTGAACGAAACGTCAACCGTCAAGGTTCTCTATTGGATTTCATCGAAGACTTTACCCGGCGCTTTCCGGCTTACGTGGAAGAGTACGAAAGTCTGCTCACCGACAACCGTATCTGGAAACAACGCACCGTTGGTATAGGTGTGGTCACGCCGGAGCGCGCCTTGCAACTCGGCTTTACTGGCCCGATGCTGCGCGGTTCCGGGGTCGAATGGGATCTGCGCAAGAAGCAGCCCTATGAGGTCTATGACCGGCTCGACTTCGACATTCCGATCGGCGTGACCGGCGACTGCTATGACCGTTACCTGGTGCGAGTTGAAGAGCTGCGGCAGTCCAATCGTATTGTGAAGCAGTGCGTAGACTGGCTGCGCGCCAATCCCGGCCCCGTTATGATCGAAGACCACAAGGTCGTGCCGCCGCGCCGCGAGGAGATGAAGGCCGATATGGAGGCCCTGATCCATCACTTCAAACTGTTCACCGAGGGCTTTTGCATCCCGGAGGGCGAGGCCTATGCAGCGGTCGAGGCGCCGAAGGGCGAGTTCGGCGTGTATCTGATTTCCGACGGCGCCAACAAACCTTACCGCCTTAAAGTGCGCGCCCCGGGTTTCGCACACCTGGCCGCCCTCGATGAGATGTGCCGCGGTCACATGCTGGCGGATGTCGTCGCGATTATAGGCTCGCAGGATATTGTCTTCGGAGAGGTAGATCGATGATGGCTGCCTACCGATGAAGAGAAAATCCGATTTACTCCCTGAGCCAGTGCGGGTGGCGATAGACCGCGAGTGCCTCAAGTACCCGCCGGAACAAAAGCGCTCGGCCTTGCTGGCCGCGCTGCGTTACACCCAGGAGGCCAACGGCGGCAGTCTGACCACCGAGTTGATGGACGCCGTGGCCGATTACCTCGACCTGCCGCCCATTGCGGTCTACGAGGTTGCCACCTTTTACACGCTGTATGATTTGAAGCCGGTGGGCCGGCACAAGATCTATGTTTGCACCAATATCTCTTGTATGCTGTGCGGTTCCAGCGAGATTCTCGAACACTTCAAGAAACGGCTCGGTATCGAGCCCGGGCAGACCACCCCGGATGGCAGGTTTACCCTGAAGGTGGCGGAGTGTTTGGCCGCTTGCGCCGGGGCGCCATGCTGCCAGATCGGCAAGATCTACCACGAGAACCTCACGCCGGAAAAGATTGACGCCATACTAAACAGTTTGGATTAACCGATGGCCAACGAAGTCTGTTTTCGTAATCTGCATCTGCCGGAACCGTGGTCGCTGAAGACCTATCTCGGCACGGGCGGCTATGCGGCATGGAAAAAGATTCTGGCCGAAAAGACAGCGCCCGACGAGATTATCAGCCAGGTGAAAAAGTCCGCCCTGCGCGGGCGCGGCGGCGCGGGTTTCCCCACCGGCCTCAAGTGGAGCTTCATGTCGCGCGGTATGCCCGGGCAGAAATATATCGTTTGCAACTCCGACGAGAGCGAGCCCGGCACCTTTAAAGACCGCGACATCATGCGTTATAACCCACACCAGGTGATTGAAGGCATGGCGATCGCCGGTTACACCATCGGCGCGACGGTTGGGTACAACTATATGCGCGGCGAGTTTTGGGAGCCCTATGATCGTATGGAGCAGGCGGTGCGCGAGGCGCGCGAGGCGGGGCTATTGGGAGAGAATATCCTGGGCTCCGGTGTAGATTTCGACATGAACAATCACCTGGGCGCGGGGGCCTATATCTGCGGCGAGGAGACAGGGCTGTTGGAATCCCTGGAAGGGAAAAAAGGCTTTCCACGTTTCAAGCCGCCGTTTCCGGCGAGCTATGGACTTTACGGCCGGCCAACCATCGTGAACAACACCGAGACGCTGGCCTCCGTTCCGCTCATTATGACCCACGGGGGTGAGTGGTTCTTAAAGCTGGGTAAACCGAATAACGGTGGTCCCAAGATTTTTTCGGTGTCTGGCCACGTCAACAAGCCGGGCAATTACGAAGTCCCGATGGGGACACCATTTGCCAAGTTGCTGGAAATCGCCGGCGGGGTGCGTAACGGACACAAACTCAAGGCGGTGATTCCGGGCGGTTCCTCTGTGCCGGTACTGCCCGCAGAGGCCATCATGAATACCGACATGGACTACGATTCACTCTCCAAGGCGGGCTCGATGCTGGGCGCTGGATCGGTGATCGTGATGGACGATAGTACCTGTATGGTCAATGCCTTAGCGCGTATAGCTCATTTTTATTATGAAGAGTCGTGCGGCCAGTGCACACCTTGCCGGGAAGGCACGGGATGGCTTTCGCGGGTCATACACCGTATCGAACATGGAGAGGGGAGGGAGCAAGACCTCGACCTTCTGGTAGACATGGCGAACAAGATCGAAGGGCGCACCATTTGCGCCTTGGGCGACGCCGCGGCCATGCCAGTGGTGAGCTTTATCAAGCACTTCCGCGCTGAATTTGAGTATCACATCGAACATGGCCATTGCATGGTCGGCACTCACTAGGCGGCAGATGCGCATGATTAACCTCGAGATTGATGGCAAATCCGTCCAGGCGCGCGATGGGGTGATGCTGATTGAGGCTGCTGATGAGGCGGGCATCCCCATTCCCCGTTTTTGCTATCACAAGAAGCTCTCCATCGCGGCTAACTGCCGCATGTGTTTGGTGGATGTGGAGAAGGCGGCAAAGCCCTTGCCGGCCTGTGCGACACCGGTGACAGAGGGTATGAAGGTCTACACCCAGTCCACCAAGGCCATCATGGCGCAGAAAGGCGTGATGGAGTTTCTGCTCATCAACCATCCGCTCGACTGTCCAATCTGCGACCAGGGTGGCGAGTGCGAACTGCAAGATCTAGCGATGGGTTACGGGGCGAGCGGCTCGCGCTACCAGGAAAAGAAGCGCGTGGTGAAGGACAAGGACATCGGCCCGCTGATCATGACCGACATGACGCGCTGCATCCACTGCACCCGCTGCATACGCTTCGGTCAGGAGATCGCCGGCCTGATGGAGCTGGGCGCTACCGGCCGCGGCGAGCACATGGAGATCGGCACCTATATTGAAAAGGCGATGGTCTCCGAACTGTCCGGCAATGTCATAGATCTGTGTCCGGTGGGCGCGCTCACCTCCAAGCCGTTCCGCTACACCGCACGTGCCTGGGAGATGGCGCAGCGTGAAACGATCGCGCCACACGACTCGGTCGGCTCCAACCTCTATCTGCACGTGCGTGACAATAAGGTGATGCGCGTGGTGCCGCGCGAGAACGAGGAGATCAACGAGGTATGGATCTCCGATCGCGACCGCTTTAGTTATCAAAGTCTCAACAGTCCTGACCGGCTGCAAGTCCCCATGATTAAGCGGCAAGGGGTGTGGGAAGAAACCGACTGGAACACCGCACTGCAGGCGGTGGTAAAAGGTCTGCGCGGCGTGATTCAGTCTCACGGTGCCGGACACGTCGGCGCATTGGTCTCGCCGTCGGCGACGCTCGAAGAGATGTATCTGCTGCAACGCCTGATGCGCGGCCTGGGCACAAATAGCATTGATCACCGCCTGCGGCAGACCGATTTCAACGACCAGGAATCTGCGCCACTGTTCCCCAGTCTCGGTACATCCATTGCTGAATTGCAGCAGCTTGAAGCGGCATTGCTGATCGGTTCAAACGTGCGCAGCGAACAACCGATTATTGCCCACCGTTTGCGTCAGGCCACGCAAGGGAACAGCGCCCGACTGATGTTCATCAACCCGGTGGACTATGACTTTGCCTTCCCGGTGGCAGAAAAGATCATCACCGATCCGGCCGGAATGGTGCGGGCGCTGGCGGGGATAGCAAAGGCCTTGTT
>DATMXC010000002.1:0-20463 GCA_035561915.1 Gammaproteobacteria bacterium | reverse complement strand
AACTACAAGGTGCTGTTTCTGCAAGGCGGGGCCAGCCTCCAATTCGCCATGGCGCCGATGAACCTGTTGCGGGGGAATGACAAGGCTGACTATATCAACACCGGCGAGTGGTCGCAGAAGGCGATTGCCGAGGCGCAGCGTTTTTGCAAGGTCAACGTCGCGGCGAGCACCGAGGCCGATAAATTCAGCCGCGTTCCGCTCCAGAAAGAATGGAAGCTCGACCCGCAGGCCGCCTATGTGCACTACACGCCCAACGAGACCATCGGCGGCGTGGAGTTTCACTGGATACCCGAGACCAGCGCCGCGCCTCTGGTGGCGGACATGTCCTCTACGATCCTGTCGCGCCCGGTGGATGTGAGCAAGTTCGGCGTAATCTATGCGGGTGCGCAGAAGAATATCGGCCCGGCAGGACTCACCGTGGTGATCGTGCGCGAGGATTTAATAGGCCAGACTATTGCGGGCACGCCACGCATGCTGGACTATAAGATACACGCCGACAGCGGCTCGATGTATAACACCCCGGCGACCTATGGCTGGTATATCGCGGGCCTGGTGTTCGACTGGATCAAACGTCAGGGGGGGCTGACGGCGATGGGCGACCTCAACAAGCGCAAGGCCGACAAGCTCTATGCCTGCATAGACAACTCCGGCGGCTACTATCGCAATCCGGTGGAGAAGGCGAGCCGGTCGTGGATGAACGTGCCGTTTACGCTGGCCGATCCCAAGCTGGACAGTACTTTCCTAAGCGAGGCCAAGCAGGCCGGCCTGGTGACCCTGGCGGGGCATCGCTCGGTGGGCGGCATGCGCGCCAGTATTTATAATGCTATGCCGGAAAAAGGCGTGGATACGTTGATTGAATTCATGCGCGAATTTGCGCGGCGGAATGGATAAACATATTTCACGCAAAGCCGCAAAGGCGCAAAAGATTTTTTAAGTTCGTTTAGTAACTTTGCGTCTTGGCGGCTTGGCGTGAGCAATAATATTTGGGAGTGACGATGTTCAAAATACTGACACTCAACAGCATCTCCGCAGTGGGCTTAGAGCGGCTGCCGCGCGACAAATATGAGGTCGCCTCGGAGATCAAAAATCCTGACGCCATTCTGCTGCGTTCTTACAAGATGCACGACATGGACATCCCTGCCAGCCTCAGGGCGGTGGGCCGCGCCGGGGCGGGCGTCAATAATATCCCGGTGGATAAGCTGAGCAAGCTCGGCATCCCGGTGTTCAACGCGCCGGGGGCGAACGCCAATGCGGTGAAGGAACTGGTATTGGCGGGGATGCTGCTCGCCTCCCGTAATATTTGCCAGGCGTGGGATTTCGCGCGTGGCTTGCAAGGTGACGATGCTACCCTCAACAAGCTGGTCGAGGAGGGTAAAAAGGATTTTGCGGGATTTGAGCTGCCCGGCCGGACCTTGGGGGTGATCGGTCTCGGCGCTATCGGGCGTGAGGTGGCCAATATGGCGCTTGCCCTGGGGATGAAGGTGATCGGCTTTGATCCTGGCATCACCGTGCAGGGGGCGTGGAAGCTCTCTTCAAA
Source organism: Gammaproteobacteria bacterium (assembly GCA_035561915.1). Taxonomy (GTDB): domain Bacteria; phylum Pseudomonadota; class Gammaproteobacteria; order SURF-13; family SURF-13; genus JACPZD01. The sequence continues at coordinate 18,926 of DATMXC010000002.1, read as the reverse complement.
CGTGCAACAGGCCGCCAGCGTGGACGAGCTTATCGGTAAGTCGGATTTCATCTCGCTGCATGTGCCGTTGAGCGACGCTACTCGCCATCTCATTAATGCCCAGCGTCTTAAACTGATGAAAACCGGCGTAGTGCTGCTCAACTTCGCGCGCGAGGGAATCATTGACGACCCGGCGCTGGACGAGGCGATCAAGACGGGCAAGGTATACGCCTATGTCTGCGACTTCCCGAGCAACCTGTTCAAAAACAACCCGCGTGTCATCGCGCTGCCGCACCTCGGGGCCTCTACCGCCGAGGCGGAGGATAACTGTGCCGTCATGGTGGCGGAGCAGGTGAGCGACTTTCTCGAGAACGGCAACATCAAAAATTCGGTGAATTATCCTGAGGTCATTATGCCGCGCAACGAAGGTTACCGCATCGCCATCGCCAACGCCAACGTCCCCAACATGGTGGGACAGATCTCCACGGCCCTGGCCAAGGCCGGGCTCAACATTGTGGATCTGCTCAATAAGTCGCGCGGCGACTACGCGTTTACAGTTGCAGATGCGGCAAGCGCCATCCCTGAATCCGTTACTAAAGAAATTCAGGCTATTGAGGGTGTGTTGTCGGTAAGGACGTTGTGATGATTAGGTAGGGTGTGCTATGCGCACCGTTTTTTAAGGAGGGTGCGTACAACGCACCCTACGTTTTATGAACGACAAACTGCCATCCCTGCGCACGCGTATTGATGATCTGGACGAACGCATCCAGACCTTAATCAGCGCGCGCGCGGCGCTGGTCAAAGAGGTGGGCGAGGTCAAGCAGGAATTGGGGGAGAGCGCCGACTGTTACCGGCCAGAGCGTGAGGCGGAGATTTTGCGCAAGGTTGCGGCTCGTAATCAAGGGCCGCTGAGTGACGAGGATCTTACCTACCTGTTCCGTGAGCTGATGTCGGTGTGCCGCGCCCTGGAGCAGCCGATGCGGGTCGCCTATCTGGGTCCTGAAGGCACTTTCACCCAGACCGCTGCCTCAAAACACTTTGGCCATGCGGTGCAGTTAATGCCGCAATCGTCCATTGAGCAGGTCTTTCATGATGTCGAGGCGGGGGCCATGGCCTATGGCGTGGTGCCTGTCGAGAATTCCTCCGAGGGTGTGGTCAATCATACCCTGGACATGTTCATGACCTCTCCCTTGAGAATTTCCGGCGAGATCGAATTACGCATCCATCACCATCTGTTGGGACGCATGGAGGATCTCAAGTCCATCACCTGTGTCTATGCCCATCAGCAGGCCCTGGCACAGTGCCGTCGCTGGCTGGATGCGCACCTGCCCGGCGTCGAGCGCATGGCGGTGCGCAGCAATGCCGAGGGCGCGCGGCGCGCCGCGCAGGAAACCGGTGTGGCCGCGATCGCCGGAAATAACGCCGCCGAGATCTATCAGCTGAAAGTGTTGGCGGCAGATATCGAGGATGAGGCGAATAACACCACGCGTTTTCTGGTCATCGGCCGTCAGTCAGTGCCGCCCAGCGGCAACGACAAGACCTCATTGATGATTTCAACGGGCAATCGGCCGGGCGCCTTGTATAACATATTGCAACCGTTCGCCCGCCACAACATCAGCCTGACACGCATCGAGTCGCGTCCCTCGCGGCAAGCCGCGTGGGACTATGTGTTCTTTGCAGACCTCGACGGGCACAGCCAGGATCCGGACGTTGCGGAGACCCTCAAAGAGCTGGGGGCGGAGGCGTCGTTTGTAAAGGTCCTGGGCTCTTATCCGCGTGCCATCCCATAATCTTACTCAGTGTTTTGAAGAGTATGTCATTTATTGATCTCGCCGTGCCGGGTATCCGGTGTGTGCAACCGTATGTGCCGGGCAAACCGCTCGCCGAATTGGAGCGCGAATATGGCGTGACGAATGCGATCAAGCTTGCCTCCAACGAGAATCCGCTCGGACCGAGCCCACTGGCGTTGGCGGCTGTGCGCGAAGGCCTGCATGACGTGGCGCGTTATCCTGACGCGGGCTGTTTCGCACTGAAGGCAACATTGGCCGCACGGCTCGGCGTGCACGAGAACCAAATCACTATAGGTAATGGCTCCAATGACATTCTGGAGTTTGCCGCACGTGCCTTTGTTACACCCGAACACGAGGTCATTTTTTCAGAACATGCCTTCGCGGTCTACCCGATTGTCACCCAGATAGTAGGCGCGCGTGCGCGGATTGCGCCGGCGCGTGACCGGGGTCATGACCTGGAGGCCATGAGCGGTTTGGTCAATGAACGCACGCGGCTGATTTTTATCGCCAATCCCAACAACCCCACGGGCACCTGGCTTGCGGCCAAACCGCTGAAGGATTTTATCGGTAGCCTGCCTCCCCATGTCATGGTGGTGGTGGATGAGGCCTATTTTGAATATGCCCACGATGTCTATCCTGATTATCCCGACGCGATGCAATGGCTGAACAACTATTCCAACCTCCTTGTCGCACGCACCTTTTCCAAGATTTATGGCTTGGCGGGCTTGCGCATCGGTTATGGCGTCTCGCACCCGGAAGTGGCCAATCTACTCGATCGCGTGCGCCAGCCGTTTAATGTCAACAGCCTTGCGCAACTCGCAGCCGAGGCTGCGCTGGATGACTTGGAGCATATCGCCCGCAGCCTGGAGGTCAACCGGCAAGGGATGAAACAATTGACTGAGGCGTTTGCGGCGATGAAGCTTCCCTTCATTCCTTCCGCCGGTAATTTCGTCGCTGTGGATGTAGGCCGACCCGCGGCCCCCATTTACGAAGCGCTGTTGCGCGAAGGCGTGATCGTGCGCCCGGTGGCCAATTACGGTATGCCGCGTCATTTGCGCGTTACCATCGGGTTGCCTCAAGAAAATGAACGTTGCATCGCGGTGCTGAAGAAAGTATTAAAAACTTAGTTAATACTTTTTGATCGATATGATTAATAAATTGGTAATCATTGGCGTAGGGCTCATCGGCGGTTCGCTCGCTCGCGCGCTCAAGAAGGCCGAGGCCTGCAAGGAGATCATCGGTAGCAATCGTACTGTCGCGCAATTAAAAAAGGCCGTTGAACTCGGTGTGATAGACCGCTACGACACCGATATCGCAAAGGCGGTCGCGGGTGCGGATATGATCGTGCTGGCTGTGCCCGTGGGGAGTACCGAGGCGATACTGCACCAGCTCAATGGTCATCTGGATGCCAAAACTGTTATTACCGATGTGGGTAGCACCAAACAGAGTGTGATTGAAGCGGCGCGTGCGGTGTTTGGCAAAGTGCCGGACAACTTCGTGCCGGGCCATCCCATCGCCGGCACCGAGCAGAGTGGTGTAGAAGCGTCATCCGCGCAGATGTTCCAGAAACGCCGCGTGGTGCTGACCCCCTTGCCGGAGACCGATGCGCGGGCGCTTAATAAGGTGCGCATGATGTGGGAACAAGCGGGAGCAGAAGTCGCGGAGATGGATGCGCGCACGCATGACGAGATACTGGCGGCGACCAGCCATTTACCGCACGTGTTGGCGTACACGCTGGTGGACACACTGGCGTGCATGGAGCAGCATGCTGACATCTTCCGTTTTGCCGCCGGGGGTTTCCGCGACTTCACGCGCATCGCCGCCAGTGATCCGGTGATGTGGCGCGATATTTGTTTGGCCAATCGAGAAGCGATATTGAAGATGATTGAAAAATTTGGCGCTGACCTTAATCGCTTTGGAGCAGCCTTACGCGACAAAGACAGTGCTGCGCTGCTCGCCCTGCTTAGCAGTGCGAAGGCGGCACGCGATGGGTTGAATAATAGTTAAACTAAAATGATTACCTATAACGTAAACCCCGGCGGTCAATTGCAGGGCCGTCTGCGCGTGCCGGGAGATAAATCCATCTCGCACCGCGCCATCATGCTGGGTTCGATTGCCGAAGGTGTCACAGAGGTACGCGGTTTTTTGGAGGGCGAGGACAGCCTGGCGACGTTGGCCGCGTTTCGCGCGATGGGAGTGAGGATTGAAGGGCCGCTGCAGGGCCGTGTCACGATTCATGGCGTTGGCCTGCACGGACTCAAGGCGCCTACGGGGCCGCTGGATCTGGGGAACTCGGGGACCTCGATGCGTCTGCTCTCCGGCCTTTTGGCGGGGCAAAATTTTGATAGCGTGCTAGTTGGCGATGAATCGCTGTCGCGCCGGCCGATGAAGCGGGTGACAGAGCCGCTGGCGCGCATGGGTGCGTGCATTGAGGCTACAGGGCAGGGTACCGCGCCGCTTAAGATTCACGGCGGCCAAAAGCTCAGCGGGATTGAATATGTTATGCCGGTGGCGAGCGCACAGGTCAAATCCTCCCTGCTGCTCGCGGGGCTGTATGCCAACGGCCGCACCTGCGTGACAGAGTCCGCGCCGACCCGAGATCACACCGAGCGCATGCTGACGGGTTTTGGTTATGCCGTTAGCCGGCAGGGCAATAAAATCTGCCTTAATGGGGTGGGGCAACTGAAGTCTACTGCGATAGACGTGCCTGCCGACATCTCCTCGGCGGCCTTTTTTATGGTAGGTGCGAGCATTGCGCCCGGTTCTGATCTTACGTTGGAGCATGTCGGCATCAATCCTACGCGCATCGGCGTCATCACTATCCTTAGGCTGATGGGCGCAGACATCGAATTGCTCAGCTCACGTGAGGCCGGCGGTGAGCCGGTCGCCGATATCCGCGTGCGTTACAGCCCGTTGCAGGGCATAGAGATTCCGCTGGATCAGGTGCCGCTTGCCATAGATGAGTTTCCTGCCTTATTTATCGCCGCCGCGTGCGCCGAGGGTAATACGGTGTTGCGCGGGGCCGAGGAGCTGCGCGTGAAGGAGAGTGACCGTATCCAGGTGATGGCCGACGGCTTGCGGGTCTTGGGTATCCAGGCGCGGCCTACCCCGGATGGGATTATCATTGAGGGCGGACGGTTGGGTGGCGGGGTGATAGAGAGCCACGGCGATCATCGTATCGCCATGTCGTTCGCCATCGCGGCGCTCTGTGCCAAAGACGCTATTACGATCAACGATTGCGCCAATGTGAACACCTCGTTCCCAAACTTTGTGGGTGTGGCGCGCTCGGCCGGTCTCGTAATCAGCAGTAACCCATGATTCCGGTTATCACCATAGACGGACCCAGCGGGTCGGGAAAGGGTACGATCAGTCAGATCGTCGCCCAGCGTTTGGGCTGGAATCTGCTAGACAGCGGCGCGTTGTATCGGCTGTTGGCCTTGGCGGCGCGTCAGGCCGGCATTCCCCTGGACAACGAGGCGGCGCTCACCACCTTGGCCAAAAAACTGGATGTGCAATTCGTTGCCGGGGCGGTCGCTCCCGGCATCCCGCCTCCCGCGACATTAGTAGAACCCGTCGCTATCGCTCTTCCCTGTACGTCAGAGGGGCAATCGCTTTCGCAGAATCAGGTCATGCTGGAAGGGGAGGACGTCGGCGAGATGTTGCGCAGCGAGCAGTGCGGGAACGACGCCTCCAAGGTTGCGGCCCTGCCCGCCGTGCGTGAGGCCCTGCTGGATCGTCAGCGGGCCTTCCGCGTCCCGCCTGGTCTCGTCGCCGACGGCCGGGATATGGGCAGCGTGGTTTTCCCGGATGCCGACCTCAAAATATTTTTGACCGCAAGCGCGGAAAGGCGCGCCCTCAGGCGCCATAAGCAGTTGAAAGACAAAGGAGTTGATGTTAAAATTCCACGTTTAGTGGAAGAGATAGCTGAGCGGGATGAGCGCGACAGCACTCGTAGTGTGGCACCCATGGCGCCGGCTCACGATGCGGTGGTGCTGGATAGTTCGGATCTCGCCATTGAGCAGGTTGTCGCTCGCGTGATGGACTTATGGAGTGAGCGTGCCCGGCGTTAGCCGTCACACTTAGAACTTATCCATAAATAATTTACCACAGAGGACGCAGAGAGATACGATTAAAGACGGGTTGATTCTCCTCTGCGGTAAATCGTTTTTTGTTAGATGCTTTTAGAGTATTGCAGCAGTAGATTCATCAGGCAGTCCGGTATTGGCTCGGCCACACGGACTATTTATTAACGCGCGTAGGCGCCTTTTGGAGTAACGGCCAGGTTTATTTATTGGTCAAGGATTTGGATATGATGGAAAATTTTGCAGAATTGTTTGAGCAGAGTCTGACGACCAAACAGATGCGTCCGGGCTCGATAGTGACGGGTACAGTAGTCCATATCGGGCGCGATGTGGTGATCGTGAACGCCGGCCTCAAGTCGGAGGGTGTCATCCCCATCGAACAATTCTACAACGAGGACGGCAGTCTCGAGGTAGCCGTTGGAGATCAGGTAGATGTCGCGCTGGATATGCTGGAAGACGGTTTTGGCGAAACCAAATTATCGCGTGAAAAGGCCAAGCGTGACCAAACCTGGGTACGCCTCGAACGCGCCTTTGAAGCAGGCGCCACCATCATCGGTATTATCAGCGGCAAGGTCAAGGGTGGATTTACAGTGGACATCAGCGAGATCCGCGCCTTCTTGCCCGGTTCGCTCGTGGATGTGCGCCCAGTGCGCGACACCACCCATCTGGAAGGTAAAGAACTCGAATTCAAGGTCATCAAGCTGGATCGCAAACGCAACAACGTTGTTGTCTCACGGCGCGCCGTGGTTGAAACGGAGACGAGTTCCGAGCGCGATACCCTGCTGGGAACTCTGCAAGAGGGCGAGATCGTCAAGGGTGTGGTCAAAAACCTCACCGATTACGGCGCCTTTGTGGATCTCGGCGGCATAGACGGCCTGCTGCATATCACAGATATGGCTTGGAAGCGGGTCAAACACCCAAGCGACGTGGTGAAAGTGGGCGATGAGATTGATGTCAAGGTGCTCAAGTTCGACAAGGAGCGCAATCGCGTTTCACTGGGTCTCAAGCAGATGGGTGACGACCCGTGGGTCTATCTCGCCCGCCGCTACCCGCAAGGTGCACGCTTGTTCGGCAAGATTTCCAATATCGCCGATTACGGTTGTTTCGTCGAGATCGAGGAAGGCATAGAAGGTCTGGTGCACGTCTCAGAAATGGATTGGACCAACAAAAACGTTCATCCCTCCAAGCTGGTGCAGCTTGGTGACGAGGTCGAGGTCACGGTGCTGGACATTGACGAAGAGCGTCGTCGCATCTCGCTCGGCATGAAGCAGTGCAAGCCCAATCCCTGGGAAGAATTCTCTACCACGCACAACAAGGGTGATCACATCACGGGCAAGATAAAATCCATCACCGACTTCGGTATTTTCATCGGCCTTGACGGCGGCATAGACGGCCTGGTGCACTTGTCGGATATTTCCTGGAATACCCCCGGCGAAGAGGCCGTGCGTAATTACAAGAAGGGCGATGAACTGGAAACCGTGATCCTCGCGGTAGACCCGGAGCGCGAGCGTATCTCGTTGGGCATCAAACAGCTTGATAAAGATCCCTTCTCCAATTTTGTCGCCGAACACATCAAGGGCAGCGTTGTAAAAGGCGTCGTGAAAGAGGTGGACGCGAAAGGGGCCGTGCTGCAACTGGCGGAAGGTGTGGAAGGACACCTGCGGGCCGCGGAATTGTCGCGTGACCGCGTCGAAGATGTCCGCACCGTGCTGAAGGTGGGCGACGAGCTGGAGGCCAAGTTCTTGGGCGTAGACCGCAAAAACCGCACGATTACGCTTTCCATGAAGGCCAAGGCCAGCGATGAAGAGGCGGAGGCCGTCCAGGATTACAGTCGCGGCGGCTCGGTAAGCAACACCACTTTAGGCGATATTCTCAAGAAGCAGATGGAGACCAAAAACGCCTGAAGTCTGTCCTGGAACGGGTTCTAGCTGAGGGAAACAGATCATGACTAAATCAGAGCTCATAGAGATACTCTCCCGCAAACAGACGCAGTTGGCCTATAAAGATATTGAGCTGACTGTAAAGACTCTGCTCGATCAGATGGGGCAGGCGCTTGCCAACGGTCAGCGGATCGAGATCCGCGGCTTCGGCAGCTTTTCCCTGCATTACCGGCCCCCTCGCGTCGGCCGCAACCCCAAGACCGGGGACCCGGTGTCGCTGTATGGAAAGTACGTACCTCACTTCAAGCCGGGCAAAGAGTTGCGTGAACGAGTCAATAGCCGCATGAAATAAGTACCGGTGTGCAAAGCTCATACGGCATGCGCTGAAAAGCCCATGCCGTTTTTTTTTGTGATGTACAGGGCGTACTAATGTCGCGGGCGGTCGCTCCCGGCATCCTGCCTCCCGCGACATTAGTACGCCCTGTACGTCACAGGATGCGCAGGAGCGACGGCTGCACCTGCTGAGATCCAACGCCGATCCGGTAATGATTGATTCAACATCGCCATTAGGCTTATCCTGTGTAGGGTCGCTCCCGGCATCCTGCCCCCAGCGACATTAGTACGTCCCTGTATGTCAGAGGTGGTATCGTGCGTATTATTCGGGTACTGTTTTTCTTTATCATCTTACTCCTGGGCTTGAGCTTCGCAGTGCTCAACGCAGATCCCGTCAAGCTCGATTATTACTTCGGTAGTTGGCAGGCCCCGTTATCGCTGCTCCTGGTTACAGCCATGACCTTGGGGGTGGTGTTCGGCATCCTGGCGTGCATGGGTATGTTGCTGCGCTTGAAGAGAGAGGTGGGCAAGCTTCGCAAGTCGGCACAGCTTGCTCAGGAAGAGGTCGCGAATCTGCGGGCCTTGCCTCTCAAAGGGACTGAATAGTGTGGGAATTGCTGTGGCTCTTGTTGCCTGTGGCGGCCGTTTCGGGTTGGTGGGTCGCCAAGCGCGATAGCAATCGCAGCGCGCATTACAAAACGCCCGGCCTGTCATCTCACTATTTCAAGGGGCTCAATTATCTGCTCAACGAGCAGCCCGATAAGGCCATAGAAGTATTCCTCAAGATGCTGGAGGTGGACAGCGAAACGGCGGAGACCCACTTGGCTCTGGGCAACCTGTTCCGGCGCCGCGGCGAGGTGGACCGCGCCATCCGCATCCACCAAAATCTTATCGCCCGTCCCGCCTTAAGCCGCCAGTTGCGTACACTAGCCCTGCTGGAGTTGGGTCAGGATTATATGCGGGCGGGATTATTCGACCGCGCCGAGACTTTGTTCCTGGAGCTGATCGAGATGAACGATCATACCGCACCGGCGCTGCGGCACTTGATTGATATCTATCAGCAGGAAAAGGAATGGGACAAGGCGATAGCTGTAACGAAAAGATGGGAAGAGGTCAGCGGTAAAAGTTGCTCCGAGGTCATCGCCCATTATTATTGCGAATTGGCCGAACAGGCGCGGCAGCAACGAGATCTCGAGCGAGCCGTGCAGATGATTGAACACGCACTGGAATTCGATCGCAACTGTGTCAGGGCAAGTTTACTGCAGGGGGACATGGAAGTGGAGGCGGGAGATTGCAAGGCAGCCATTCGCACCTTCAAGCGGGTCGAGCAGCAGGACCCTGATTATCTTCCTGAAATCATCGAGCCGCTGCTCGATTGCTACAACAAATTGGGGCAGACCGGCGAGATCATAGATTATTTAAAACAGATCCTTGCCAAGCACAGCAGCATCAGCCTGATACTAGCGCTCGCCGAACTATTGCGCCAGGAGGATGGCGACGATGCGGCCGCTAATTTTATTACGGAACAGCTTCGTAAACGTCCGTCGGTGCGCGGCCTTGATCGTCTCATCGAATTGAATCTCGCACATTCCGAAGGCGCCGCGCGCGACAACCTCCTGATCCTCAGGGATCTCGTAAAAAAGCTGCTCGAGGAAAAACCCGTCTATAAATGTAATCACTGTGGATTCGTGGGGAGGTCGCTGCATTGGCAATGTCCAAGCTGCAAGACCTGGAACAGCATGAAACCTATCCATGGAGTCGAAGGTGAATAGCTCGCCGATTATAGTCGCGCTGGACTTTGCCGACCCTTCCAAGGCGCTGGAACTCCTGAGCCGCCTTAATCCGAAGCAGTGCCGTGTAAAGGTCGGCAAAGAACTGTTCTGCCGGGGCGGCCCAGTATTAGTGGAGAAGATAGTGAGGCTGGGCTTCGATGTCTTTCTCGATCTGAAATTTCACGACATTCCAAATACTGTGGCACAGGCCTGCATTGCGGCCGCGGATCTCGGCGTGTGGATGATAAACGTCCATGCGCTGGGTGGACGCAAAATGATGGAAGCGGCGCGTGTGGCGATCAATTCGCAATCCAAACCTCCGTTATTAATTGCTGTCACCATTCTCACCAGCCTCGATGCCAACGATCTCCTCGAAATCGGCCTTGCGGGTGCTCCGCAGGAACATGTCATGCGCCTGGCCGCTTTAGCTAAACAAGCGGGTTTGGATGGCGTCGTATGTTCACCCTGGGAAGCTTCAGCGCTGCGCGCTGCGCACGGCAAAGAATTTCGCTTGATTACGCCCGGTGTGCGTCCGCAAGGTGCGGAGAAGGGCGATCAAAAGCGTATCATGACGCCGGCGGAGGCACTGCGGCAGGGCGCCGATTATCTTGTTATAGGGCGGCCGATTACCGCGGCCGCCGATCCCGGTCGCACCCTGATTAGTATCCAGGAGGAACTTGCTGCAATTGTTGCTGAAGTAAGAATCTGAAAGGAGCTTGGCTATGACCACGCAGTGCACACATCTTGATCAAATCCAAAAAGTGACACCCAGCGCGCCGGGCTGTGAAGACTGTCTCAAGATCGGAGACGTGTGGGTACATCTGCGTCTATGTTTGATTTGCGGGCATGTGGGTTGCTGCGATTCGTCAAAGAATAAACACGCGACTGAGCATTTTCACACCACCGGTCATCCTATTATTCAATCCTTTGAACCGGGCGAAGAGTGGCGCTGGTGCTATGTGGATCAGACCTATCTTTAGGGAAGCTCTGATCGATAACCTGACAAGGTGAGAACGTTTATGACAATCCGCTGGATCTGGTTAGTGTGGTGGACAGTCGTGTTGGCCGCTTGCGCCAAGCCTGATGTGCAAACACCACAGGGATCGCCTGCTGCGCCTCAGGTGAGCGTAGCGAGCGTTATCGAACGCGAGGTGAATGAGTGGGATGAGTTTTCTGGACGGCTGGAGGCGGTGGAGAAGGTCGAGGTGCGCCCGCGCGTGTCCGGTTATATCGAGGCCATTCATTTTAAGGAAGGCAAGGAGGTCAAAAAGGGTGATCTCCTGTTTGTCATTGACCCGCGTTCTTTTGCGGCGGAATTAAAACGAGCCGAGGCCGATCTGGTGCGCGCCAAGGCCAGCGCCGAACTGGCCAAGAGCCAGCGTGAGCGTGCGGAGAAGCTGTTACAGAACAAATTTATTTCGCAACAGGATTATGACGAACGCATCAACGGCCTGCGCGCGGCGGACGCCAATGTGCTGGTCGCGCAGGCCGCGCTCGATGTCGCGCGCCTGAATCTGGAATTCACCCGTGTCTCGGCGCCGATTGACGGGCGGGTAGGGCGCGCCGAGATCACGGTGGGCAATCTGGTCAGCGCCGAGGGGCCTTCGGGTGCGACCTTGCTGACTACTATCGTGTCGCTCGATCCGATCTATGCCTACTTCGAAGGCGACGAGCAGATTTATCTTAAATATGTGGAACTCGCGCACAGTGGTGCGCGTCCCAGCTCGCGCGAGGTGCGTAATACCATTTATCTCGGACTCGGCAACGAGGAGGGTTACCCACATCAGGGCTATATGGATTTTGTGGATAACAAGCTTGACCCCGCCACCGGTACGATCCGCGCGCGCGCCGTGTTCGACAACAAGGAACGCTTGTTCACTCCGGGTTTATTCGCGCGGTTGAAACTGATCGGCAGCGGCAAGTTCAAGGCTGTGCTCATCAACGATCGTGCGGTGGGCACCGATCAGAACCAGAAGTTTGTCCTGGTGCTGGGCGCGCAAAACAAGGTGGATTACCGTCCGGTGAAGGTCGGACGCCTGGTTGATGGTTTGCGCGTGGTGAAGGAAGGGCTCAAACCCGGCGAGCTGATTGTGGTAAATGGTCTGCAGCGCGTGCGCCCCGGAATGCCGGTGACACCGCAGACGGTGCCGATGGAAGAACAGGCGCAGGTTGCGGCGCCGGCGCAGTAGTACTCAGGAGTCACAACACAGGCAAACCATACTTAATGATGTGACTCCTGAGCAAATACCCTGTTTTACCTACCCCCACCCTTTCCCGCCCCCTACATAGGGGGCGGGGACGCAGTGGGAAGTGTAGTCTTACTTACTGACTTGTGAGTAACAAATACCGTCATGGACTTCTCACGCTTCTTTATAGACCGCCCGATCTTCGCGGCGGTATTGTCCATCCTTATCCTTGTCGCCGGCGCCATCTCTATGTGGCAATTGCCGATCAGCGAATATCCCGAAGTCGTTCCCCCCTCCGTGGTGGTGCGTGCAGTCTATCCGGGCGCCAACCCGCGCGTGATCGCCGAAACTGTCGCCTCGCCGCTGGAGGAACAGATCAACGGCGTCGAGAACATGCTGTACATGTCGTCGCAGGCTACCACCGATGGTGTGCTCAACCTCACCGTCACATTCAAGCTGGGCACCAACGTGGACACCGCGCAGGTACAGGTGCAAAACCGCGTGGCGCAGGCGCTGCCCAGGCTACCCGAAGAAGTACGCCGCCTCGGCGTGAGCACTATAAAAAGTTCGCCCGATCTCACCATGGTGGTGCACCTGCTGTCGCCCGACGACCGCTACGACATGGTCTATCTGCGCAACTATGCGGTGCTGAATGTGAAAGACGCACTGGCACGCATCCGCGGCGTCGGTCAGGTGATGATTTTCGGCGCCGGGGATTATTCCATGCGCGTTTGGCTCGATCCGCAAAAGGTCGCGGCGCGCCGCCTCACCGCGAGCGACGTGGTACGCGCGATCCGCGAGCAAAACGTGCAAGTGGCCGCCGGCATAGTCGGTGCGTCTCCCGCAGCGGCGGGTGTGGATTTTCAATTGAGCGTCAATGCGACGGGCCGCCTAGTCACGGAAGAGCAGTTCGGCGACATCATCATCAAGGCCAATCCGGACGGTGCGCTCACCCGGCTGAAAGATGTTGCGCGCATTGAACTGGGCGCGAGTGAATACGCGTTGCGCAGCCTGCTCAATAATAAAGCCGCAGTGGCGGTCCCCATTTTCCAGGCGCCCGGTTCGAACGCGATCGAACTCTCCAACGACGTGCGTAAAGCCATGGAGGAATTGAAGCGCACTTTCCCGCAGGGCGTGGATTACAAGATTGTCTATGACCCCACGGTGTTCGTACGCGACTCGATCAAGGCGGTGGTAATTACCCTGCTGGAGTCGGTGGGGCTGGTGGTGCTGGTGGTGATCGTTTTTTTACAAACCTGGCGCGCTTCCATCATTCCGCTGCTCGCGGTGCCGATTTCCATCATTGGCACCTTCGCCTTGATGTTGGCGTTCGGATTTTCCATCAACGCACTCACCCTGTTCGGCCTGGTGCTCGCCATCGGCATCGTGGTGGACGACGCCATCGTGGTGGTGGAGAACGTGGAGCGTAATATCGCGCTGGGCCTGAGCCCTAATCAGGCCACACACAAGGCAATGAGCGAGGTGAGCGGGCCGATCATCGCCATCGCGCTCACCCTGTGCGCGGTGTTTGTGCCGCTCGCCTTCATTAGCGGCTTGACCGGCCAGTTCTACAAACAATTCGCTCTTACCATCGCCATCTCCACGGTGATCTCGGCGTTCAACTCGCTCACCTTGAGCCCGGCCCTGTGTGCGGTGCTGCTTAAACCGCACGGCGCGCGCAAGGACTGGCTGATGCGCGCCATGGATAGCACGTTCGGCTGGTTTTTCCGCCTCTTCAATCGCGGCTTCGGTGGCGCGTCGCACGGTTACGCACGCGCCGTGAAGGGCATATTGCATCACAAGTCCATTGTGATGGTGATTTATCTGGGGCTGATCGGGCTCACCTACGTTATGTTCAACACAGTGCCGGCCGGATTTGTGCCAGCACAGGACAAACAGTATCTGGTAGGTTTTGCGCAACTGCCGGACGCCGCCTCACTCGACCGCACCGAGCAAGTGATACGTAAGATGTCGGAGATTGGTCTGACACAACCTGGCGTGCGTGACTCGGTGGCCTTCCCCGGTCTGTCCATCAACGGCTTCACCAACAGCTCCAACGCCGGGATTGTATTTTTTACCTTGCAAGACTTCGGCGAGCGCAAGTCGCCTGATCTGTCGGGCTTTGCCATCGCTGGTGCACTGAATCAAAAACTCTCCGGCATCCAGGACGCCTTCATCGCGGTGTTTCCGCCGCCTGCGGTGATGGGTCTCGGCACCATCGGCGGATTCAAGATGCAGATTGAAGATCGCGGCGACCTGGGCTACGAAGAACTGTACACGGCGACCCAGGCGCTGATCGGCAAGGCCTACCAGACGCCGGGGCTGGCCGGGGTGTTCTCCGGCTATCAAATCAATGTACCGCAACTCTACGCCGACGTGGATCGCGTCAAGGCCAAGCGCCTGGGCGTGAACGTCAATGACGTGTTCGAGACTATGCAGATTTATCTCGGCTCGCTGTATGCCAACGATTTCAACCGCTTCGGACGCACCTACCAGGTGATCGTGCAGGCCGACGCGCCGTTCCGCGCGCACGCAGATGACATCATGCAATTAAAAACGCGCAATAATGCGGGCGAGATGGTGCCGCTCGGCAGCGTGCTCAAGATTGCCCCGAGTTACGGGCCAGATCGCGTGCTGCGTTACAACGGCTATCTGTCTGCTGATCTCAACGGCGCGCCTGCGCCCGGCTTCAGCTCCGGACAGGCGCAGGGGCTCATCGAAAAGCTCGCCAAGGAAACGCTACCCAACGGCATTACTTTTGAATGGACCGATCTCACCTATCAGCAAATCCTCGCCGGGAACACCACCCTGCTGGTGTTCCCGCTCTGCGTGTTGCTGGTGTTTCTGGTGCTTGCCTCGCTCTACGAAAGCTGGACGTTGCCGCTCGCGGTGATTTTGATCGTGCCGATGTGTCTGTTGTGCGCCATCACGGGTGTGTGGTTCTTCGGTAACGATAACAACATCTTCACCCAGATTGGATTTATTGTACTGGTGGGGCTGGCGTGTAAAAACGCGATCCTGATTGTCGAGTTCGCGCGTGAACTGGAGATGCAGGGCCGGGACGTGGTGAGCGCCGCGCTCGAGGCCTGCCGCCTGCGCTTGCGCCCGATCCTGATGACCTCGATGGCGTTCATCATGGGCGTGTTCCCGCTGGTGGTGTCCAGCGGCGCCGGTTCCGAGATGCGTCAGGCTATGGGCGTCGCGGTATTCGCCGGTATGCTCGGCGTCACCTTGTTCGGCCTGCTGCTCACGCCGGTGTTTTACGTGTTGCTAAGAAGCGGACGCAGTAAGGCTGTTGCCGCTGAGCCGGCGTTATCTGCCGAGTCCTGATGCCAGACCGAACGAGGTCAGCCTTAATATGCCCTATGGTTGTGCTGCGGCTGGAAACTGGCTGATGGCTGCGGACACCGCCAATTCGCGCCTCATCGCATGGCACGCCGACGATTGCCACACCGGTGCAGCCGCCCGCGCACTGACTGCGCAACCCGATTTCCGCGCCAAGGGCGGCAATCGCTGGCAACCTCCTGCGCGCGACAGTCTGTGCTGGCCTTACGGGGTCATGCACTACGCCGGTCAGGTCGTCGTCGCTGACTCCGGCAACAATAGAGTGTTGCTATGACGGCTCGCAGAGGATTTAGCGCCATGAGTCTTGGTTCAGTAGATCTCATACCAGTTGATCATAGGTCGGCTTTCTCAGACATGCCGGAACGCGCTGAATTTATCCGCGTGCGCGGATTGGTGCAGGGTGTGGGGTTCCGCCCCACAGTGTGGCGGCTCGCTCATCGCTATAGTCTGCGCGGTTGGGTGACGAATGACGTCGAGGGCGTCATTATCCATGTCTGCGGGATTGCGGCGGGCGTCGAAGAATTTGTGCGCGCCTTATCCCGTGAAGCGCCGCCGCTTGCCCGCGTTGATCGCATTGAGCGTGAACCGGCCGCGCTGCTGCCGCAGGACGCGGATTTTTGCATCAAGGCAAGCGAGGCCAGCGACCCACACATGCAAATCAACACCGGCGTCGTGCCCGACGCGGCAAGCTGTTCCGAATGTGTCAAGGAGGTGTTCGATCCGTTCGCGCGGCGTTACCGTTACCCCTTCACCAACTGCACTCACTGCGGGCCACGGCTGTCTATCATCGAGGCCATCCCCTACGACCGCGCCGCGACGACTCTGCGCGCGTTTGCCCTGTGCCCCGCGTGTGCGACCGAGTACCACGACCCGCAAGACCGCCGCTTCCACGCGCAACCGATAGCCTGCCGCGCTTGCGGCCCGCGCGCCTGGCTGGAATGCGCCGATGGCGCAGCGATCATGCTGGACACACTCACCACCCTGGACGCCGTAGACGCCACCTGCTCGCTCTTGCAGCGCGGACACATCGTCGCCATCAAGGGCTTGGGCGGATTCCAGCTCGCCTGTGACGCCAGCAACGAAACTGCCGTGGCGCGCCTGCGCCAACTCAAACGGCGTGAACGCAAGCCCTTCGCGCTGATGGCGCGCGACCTGGACGTGATACGCCGTTACTGTGCCGTGACCGAGATCGAACAGGCGCTGCTGTACAGTCCCGCCGCGCCTATCGTGATCATGAACGCGGAGGGTTCTGTCCAGGTCGCCGCCAGCGTAGCGCCTGGGGTTACGACCCTGGGCTTCATGTTGCCCAATACGCCGCTGCACCACCTCATGCTGCGCCGCATGAACCGGCCCATCGTGTTGACCAGCGGCAATCTTTCCGACGAGCCGCAGTGCATAGATAACGTAGAAGCCCGGGCGCGGTTGGGCAGTATCGCCGAGTATTTTCTTATGCACGACCGTGACATCGCGGGGCGCGTGGACGATTCGCTGGTGCGCGTCGTCGGTGGCGCACCACGGGTAGTGCGCCGCGCGCGCGGATATGCGCCGGCGACTATCCCGCTGCCGCCTGGATTTGGCAAGGCGCCTGCGGTGCTCGCCATGGGTGGGGAATTGAAGAACACGTTTTGTCTTCTGCGCGAGGGTCAAGCCACACTCTCTCATCACATGGGCGATCTGGAAAACGCCGCGACCCACGCCGACTACACCCGCTCCATCGCACAATATCTGCAGCTGTTCGAGCATGCGCCGCGCATCATCGCCGTGGATCTACATCCAGAATACCTGTCGGGCAAGCTCGGCCGGGAACTTGCTGAACAACAGTCGCTCATGCTCACGGAAGTACAGCACCACCACGCCCATATCGCCGCCTGCATGGCGGAGAACGGTATCGCGCTCGATACCGGGCCGGTGATCGGCGTCGCCCTCGACGGACTCGGCTTCGGTGCGGACGGCACACTGTGGGGCGGGGAATTTCTGCTTGCCGACTACCGTGCATGCAAGCGCCTCGGGACATTCAAGCCGGTCGTCATGCTGGGCGGCGAGCAGGCCATTCACCAGCCCTGGCGCAACACCTACGCGCACCTGATGGCGGAAATGGGCTGGGCACGCCTCACTATGAATTATGCGGAACTTGAGCTCTATGAATTTCTCGCCGCCCAGCCCCGCCGCATGCTGGATGGCATGATCGCAGGCAGCGTTAATAGCCCACTGGTGAGTTCCTGCGGACGGCTGTTCGACGCCGTCGCCGCTGCGGCGGGGGTATGCCGTGAGCAGGCGCTCTACGAGGGTCAGGCTGCGATCGAATTCGAGGGGCTGGTGGACGAGCGCACATTAGCAGAGGAAAGCGACGAACTTGCCTACCCGTTTACGATCCCGCATCTCAAGACCAGCAACCTGCCCTACGTAGAACCGCTCGCCACGTGGCAGGCGCTGCTCGGTGATTTGATTCTCGGCACACCGGCGCCGGTGATCGCGGCGCGCTTTCACAAAGGGCTCGCCATCGTCATCGCACGCATGGTGGAGAAATTGAGTCGGTATGATACCGCTGAAGAGCCTATCATGACGGTCGCGCTGTCCGGCGGCGTATTTCAGAATCGCGTGCTGTTTGAGCAAGTGGTGACGCGGCTGGAAGAACGTGGATTTCGCGTGCTGACCCACCGCCAGGTACCCGCCAATGACGGCGGACTAGCCTTGGGCCAGGCCGCAATTGCCGCAGCGCAAGTACTCGCGGCACCATCAGTAACCAACGGAGGCTAACATGTGCTTGGGAATTCCCGGACAAATCGTAGAAGTGAGCGACTCTGACAAGAAGCTCGCTATCGTCAACGTGGGTGGCGTGAAGCGTGAGATCAATATCGCCTGCGTGGTCAATGAGGCGCACCCGGTGTCTTCCTGCATCGGCGACTGGGTGCTGGTGCACGTCGGCTTCGCCATGAGCCGCATTGATGAAGAGGAAGCCATGAAGACCCTGCAACTTCTGACGGAACTGGGCGAGATACAGGCTGAGTTGCGGGCGATGCGCGAATCCGCGAGGGCCTGAGCCATGACTGATGCCAACGCCCATCTCCAGGCCCTCTACCCGTTTCTCCACGGCGGGAAGAAAGACGCTGCGCGCGAGAACGCGACGCTGCTGGAATCGGTGCGCCAGAAATCATCCCATAGCATCGAGACCAAGCAGGACTTCTTCGCGGCGCATGCCCAGCAAGTGGTGGACACGGCCCGCGCCATTGCCGGGATTTATCTGCGTGACGGGCGCTTGTTTACCATGGGCAATGGCGGCTCCAGTTGCGACGCCGCACATATTGCCGTGGAGTTTCTGCACCCGGTCACTGTGGGCCGCCCGGCGCTCACCGCCATCAATCTGGTGGCGGATACGGCGATGATGACGGCGGTGGGAAACGACGTCGGTTTCAAGCACATCTTTGTGCGCCAGATCATCGCCCAGGGCCGACGCGGCGACGGTCTGATCGGAGTTTCGACCAGTGGAAATTCCGAAAATCTGCTGGCTGCGTTCACCAAGGCCAAGGAAATCGGTATGACGACGATTGGCCTGGCCGGT
>DATMXC010000001.1:0-3992 GCA_035561915.1 Gammaproteobacteria bacterium | reverse complement strand
AGCGTCCCGATGTCTCAAGACAAACCTCCAGAAACAGTCACCGTGCGGCAAGGGGGTGCGCTGCTACGCTTCATCATCGTGAGCCGTGCGCCGGAGCTGATCCTCGCGCGCCCGGAGATTGGGGTGCAGTATCATCTCCCTCAAGATGCGGCCCAACGTCTGCTGATGATGCCCGCTGCCGAACCCGCAGATAAATCATCGCCCTAACAGGACCATGCCTGAACTACCCGAAGTCGAGACTACCCGGCGCGGTATCGCGCCGCACATCACCGGCAACAAGGTCACTGAGGTCCTCGTGCGTGACGCGCGCCTGCGTTGGCCTGTTTCACCCGCCCTGGCTCGTCAGCTACCCGGACAAGTCATCATCAGTGTGGAACGACGCGCGAAATATCTGCTGCTGCGCACTGCCCGGAATTGCCTGTTGTTGCATCTCGGCATGTCGGGCAGCCTGCGTATCGTCACTGGCGAAACGCCTCCCGAAAAGCACGATCACCTCGACTTGGTATTCTCCAACCGCATCTGTCTGCGCCTGCGCGACCCGAGACGTTTCGGTGCGGCGATCTGGACCGGTGCCGATCCGCAACAGCATTCGTTACTGGCTGGTCTGGGACCGGAACCTTTGGAGGCCGGATTCGACGGCGATTACATTTTCCGGCACGCACGCGGCCGACACGTCGCCATCAAACAGTTCATTATGAATAGCCACGTCGTTGTGGGTGTGGGTAATATCTACGCCAGTGAGGCGTTGTTTCTCGCAGGGATTCATCCACTGCGCTCTGCGGGGCGCATCAGCAGGATACGTTATGAAGAGTTGGCGAACACCATCAAGCAGGTACTGCACAAGGCTATAGAAAACGGCGGCACAACATTGCGTGATTTTTACGCGAGCGACGGTACACCGGGTTATTTCAAGCAACAACTGAGGGTGTATGGACGGGAGGGGTTACCCTGTACGGCATGCGGCCAAGCTATCGTGTCGGCAAGGCAAGGACAACGTGCGACGTATTACTGCACGCGCTGTCAGCGCTGATGCGCTCAGCATCTTTTGTTGAATGAACGAAGGAGCAGCCGCTGCCTTGCACTACAGGGGGGATGTGCAAGGCTGGCCGACACTGCTCCCGCGTTGACTGCGACACACGCGTCCGCCCTGCGGGCGGACGCGGAGCTTACTGAAGTACTGCTAGCCCTTTGCGGGGATTACTTTGGTCGCCTGCATGCCCTTGGGGCCGCGGGCGGCTTCAAACTCCACCTGCTGTCCCTCGACCAGAGACTTGAATCCTTCAGCCTGAACCGTAGAGAAGTGAACGAACACGTCATCACTGCCATCAGTCGGGGTGATAAAACCAAAACCTTTTGCATCATTGAACCACTTTACATTACCACTTTGCATAAAAACCTCATTACTAGTTTAGTTTAAGAAATCTGATTAACGCGGCATTGAAGCACGGAGAGGTGCATCCTGAAAAAGCAGGTTACATCAACCAACGGGGACTCCAATCACTCGCGTCTTTATCAGACGCGGGACAAATACTATAGAAAGTCGAGTGTAAACACAAGCTATTCATAAATATTTAATTTTGGTTAAGCGCGATCAAGCGGGAAGCTTACCACTTCGTCAATGTCGGCGATGCCTGTGGCCAACATGACCAGCCGATCCACACCCACCGCCACGCCGGCGCAATCCGGTAGGCCCGATTCCAACGCGGCAAGCAGACGCTCATCCATCGGCACCAATTTGGTGCGCAACTCCGCACGCTTTTTGATATCGGCCTCGAAACGGCGGCGTTGCTCGACGCCGTCCCCCAGCTCGTGATAGCCGCTCGCCAGTTCGACGCCGTTCACATACAACTCGAAACGCTCCGCTACGGGGTAGGGTTGCGCTGGCGAGCCCGGCCGAATGCGCGCCAAGGCGGCCTGTGATGCGGGGTAATCATACAGGAAGCACAAACGCTGCTGGCCGAGCTTAGGCCCCACCACGTGGGTAAGTAACAGGTCGAGCCAACCATCACGGTCATCCATGGCTAGCCCGGTCACATGTTCGATGCCGTGGGCACGGACGCAGTCGCACAATTCTTTCATGGAAGCCGCGAGTGGATTTACCTCAGCGTAGCGCGCAAAGGCCTCGGCATACGTGAGACGTTCGCTGGGCTCACGAAGAGCGGCCTCACTGAGCAAATCCGTGACCAATTCCTCCGTCTCATTCATCAGGGCCTGATGATCGAAACCCGGGCGATACCACTCCAGCATCGTGAATTCAGGATTGTGTATCCGGCCGCGCTCTCCATTGCGGAACACCTTGCAGATCTGATAGATCGGGCCACTACCCGCCGCGAGCAGGCGTTTCATGGCGAACTCCGGCGAGGTGTGCAGGTACAACTCCAGGCCATCTGCTGACGTACAGGGACGTACTAATGTCGCGGGAGGCAGGACGCCGGGAGCGACCGCGCCCGGCCCTGTGTAATACGTCTTAAAACTGTCGAGATGGGGCGCTGTGGCTGTGGCGGACGACAACAGGGGGGTTTCGACCTCCAGCACGCCGCGCGCGGCAAAGAACGTGCGGATAGCCGCGAGTATTTTGGCGCGCGCCTCCAGAGTTTCCCGCGTCGCGGTGGGGCGCCAATCTAGGGTGGTATTCAATCAGCTAGCGAGCCTTGCATAAACATTAAACGACCGTTGCCAAGACTCAACGCAAAGATGCAGAGATCGCAAAGTATACAAATCTTCAATACATCGAGACCAAATTTATTCCTTGGCCCGCGACACGTATTCCCCTGTCCGCGTATCTATCTTGAGCAGATCGCCGATCTCAATAAATAATGGCACCCTGACCACGGCGCCGGTCTCCAGTGTGGCGGGCTTCCCGCCGCCGCCGGAGGTGTCTCCACGCAGCCCTGGGTCAGTGTCGGCCACACGCAGCACTACGAAGTTGGGCGGCGTAATTTGCAGCGGTGTGCCGTTCCACAAGGTCACCGTACAGACATCTTGCTCCTTGAGCCATTTTTTTGCATCGCCCACTGCATTACCATCTGCAACATGTTGCTCAAAGGTATCCGGCACCATGAAGTGCCAGAATTCACCGTCGTTATAGAGATATTGCATCTCGATGTCCACGACATCCGCCGCTTCGAGGGTGTCGCCTGATTTGAAGGTGCGCTCGATGACCCGGCCGTTTTTGAGATTGCGTATCTTGACGCGGTTAAAGGCCTGGCCCTTGCCGGGCTTCACAAATTCGTTTTCAACGATGGCGCAGGGATCGCCGTCCATCATGACCTTGAGTCCGCCTCTGAATTCATTGGTGCTGAATGTTGCCATGTTATCCTCATAAGGGGACGATAGCGTCCCGTCTAACCTTTATAAAGTCACCTATGATACCTCGAACCATCCACGCTGGGCAGCCCGTCTCTTGGCAAATGGAGCTGGCGCAGGCCATTAGTGACCCTGCGCAATTGTTGAGAGCCTTGGAGCTGGAACCGTCGCTGGGCTGTACGGCCTCCGGACGTGATTTCTCCTTAAGGGTGCCGCAGAGCTATATCGCCCGGATGCGCAAGGGCGATCCCCACGACCCCTTGTTGCGTCAGGTGTTGCCCATTGTTGCTGAGCAAACCGTTGCGCCCGGATTCAGCTACGATGCCGTCGGCGACATCAAAGCCATGACGATCCCGGGCCTGCTGCACAAGTATCACGGGCGCGTACTGTTGATCACCACAGGAGCCTGCGCCGTCCACTGCCGCTACTGCTTCCGCCGTCATTTCCCCTACGCTGATGCTAATGCCGCTATAGGACAGTGGGAGGCTGCGCTGGATTATATCCGCGCGGACACTTCCATCCGGGAAGTCATTTTGAGCGGCGGCGATCCGCTGAGCTTAACGGACCAACGCCTGGCGGTACTCATGAACCGGCTGGCGGAGATTCCGCATGTGCATACCCTGCGAGTCCATACGCGGCTGCCTATCGTGCTGCCTGCGCGGGTGAACGACGCCCTGCTCTCATGG